>JAIDFD010000287.1 GCA_029054485.1 Clostridia bacterium
GATTAAGATTTGATTTTAATCTCCTTTACCTTTCCAAATTGTCATAAAAAAGTGATCTGTATAATGAATTTGGATTTCACCAACGGCTTTCCATTCATCTACAACATTTGCGTAATGATCTATGTATATACTATCTAAAACCACCGCATAACAATTGCTATATGCACCGTAATATCTTTCAATAGTTACTCCCGAAGGTTTTGCATTGCTCTCTTCTCGCAGATTATTGCAATATGTTTGCTTGATTGAAAGCTCTGTCATCTTATCAATAACTTTGGGCATTTTGGGTTGCGGCTCAAAATCCGCGCCCATAACTTCTTCATTGCCCTCAATTCCGCCGTTGTGGTAGTAAGCTATGCTCTTTAAATCTTCCTTTGTAATCCAACCTGCGTCGTAAGCCTGTTGCAACGAATAAAACTCGCCGTCCTGAAATCCTAACCCATACAGCATTTCCAAAAGACGTTCGTTATCATTCTCTAAATCTGCGACTTTTTCTTCAAGCGAATCTATCCGCTGTTTCAATGCGGCGCTTTCATCGTTGCATCCGCAAATAAAAGCCGCAACCAACGCAACAAAGATAAAAACACTTATAAGCAGTTTTTTCATATGTTAATCTCCATTTACTTTCCAAATATCAATTACTAAATGATCCGTATAATGAATTTTAACTCCGTCTATCATTTTCCATTCGTCTACAACGTCTGCGGGATAATAAATGTATTTGCTGTCTAAAACCACCGCATAACAACCGTTATAAGAACCGTAATAATTTTCAACTGTAACCCCCGAAGGCTTTCCATATCCACTCAAATTATAGCATTTAATATAGGCTTGCTTGATTGAAAGCTCTGTCATCTTATCAATAGCTTCGGGCGTTTTGGGTTGCGGCTCAAAATCCGCGCCCATAACTTCTTCATTGCCCTCAATTCCGCCGTTGTGGTAGTAAGCTATGCTCTTTAAATCTTTCTTTGTAATCCAACCCGCGTCGTAAGCCTGTTGTAACGAATAAAACCCGCCGTCTTTAAATCCGCACTCGTACAACATATCCCACAGAATGTCGTTTTCTTTCTCCAACTCGTCAACCCTGTTTTGAAACTGACCGTTACTTTCTTCCAACGCGTCTATTCTTTTTTTCATATCCACTGCGTCATTGTTGCATCCGCAAATAAAAGCCCCAACCAACGCGACAAGGATAAAAACACTTATAAACAGTTTTTTCATAACTCTACCTATATTAATAAACAGTAAATTGTTTATTTTGATATTTTATATTTATATCCGTTAAGTCATTGTAGGTCAAAAGCGCATTTTCATATGCTTGCTCTAACGAATAAAATTTGCCGCCCTTATATGCGGTTAATGTTCGGCTACTTGGATAAACAAATTCAACCCCGCCAACCGTTTCTGTCGTTACAACGTCCATATAATGCCATGGTCCGTCAATAAACATAACGTAGGTCCCATTATACTCGCCGTAAAAGCTTAATTGCAAATCTTGACTGTTATAATCATAATTTCTGGCTTAATCACTTTTAATCTGCACTACCCAATTAGGACTTGCATTTTCATCTTCATTCAATGCAGGTTTACAACCACATAGAGCAATAGCAATAAACCCGACAAAGATAATAACACTTATAACCGGTTTTTTCATAACCACGCCTCCTAACTGCATTTTACCACATTATGCCAATTTGTCAATATCGTATAAAATTAAAAAAACAGCGGCTTTTTAAAGCCGCTGTTTTATTTTTGTTTGATTTGCGCCAAGCCGTAGGCTTATTAAACAAGCTCTATGATAGCTTCTTCGGCACCGTCGCCGCGGCGCTGACCCAGAAGATAAATTCTGGTATATCCGCCGCCCTGTCCCAATTCTTCTTTACGCTGAGCGTATTTGGGCGCGATTTCGTTGAAAAGTTTTTCCATCAAAGGGTGCTGAACGTCCGCCGTTCTCTTTTTGAACTCGGACTTCTTTTCGTTGAAGCCCTTTACTTCCTGCAAGTCGCGGAGCTTTGCCATAATGTTACGGCGCACCGCAAGCTTTTTGGGGCTGTCCTTAATGGATTTAACCTTAATTTCTTTGCCTTTTTTATCTGCCTTGACTACTTCGATTTCTTCGTTTAAATCGTAAACCTTCATAGCCTTGGTTATAATTTTTTCAACGTAGGGCTGAAGCGCCTTTGCTCTTGCCTGTGTGGTGGTGATTTTGCCGTACCACAGAAGTTCGGACGCCTGGTTACGAAGCATAGCCTTTCTTTGCTCTGCCGTTTTTCCTAATTTACCGGGCATTTTTTAGTCCTCCTTGTTTGAAAGTGTTAAACCGTAGGAATGAAGCTTAATGATAACCTCGTCCAAAGACTTCCTGCCGAGGTTTCTCACCTTCAACATTTCGTCTTCCGTTTTTCTGGTCAAATCTTCCACGGTGTGAATGTTTGCGCGTTTTAAGCAGTTGTAGGAACGGACCGACAAATCCATTTCTTCGATTGCCATAGCCAAAATTTTCTGCTGCTTGTCGTCCTCGTTCTTGACGAGAATGTCCATTTCCTTGATTGACTCGGAAAGGTTTACGAACAGCGAAATGTGGTCCTGCATAATTTTTGCCGCAAGCGAAACTATTTCTTTCGCGCTGAACGCGCCGTTGGTCCAAACTTCCAAAGTCAGTTTGTCGTAGTCGGTGTTCTGACCTACGCGGGTGTTTTCAACGGAATAGTTCACCTTTTTTACGGGCGTATAGATAGAGTCGATGGGGATATAATCGATAAGCTCGGTTCTGGTGTGGTCCGCGCCCTTGTAGCCGCGGCCTCTGCCTATGGTTATTTCCATATCGATTTTGCCGCCTGCGTCTACGGTGCAGATATGCTGGTCGCCGTTGATAATTTCGATTTCGGCGTCGTCGGCGATATCGCTTGCCTTTACGTCGCAGGGACCTTCTTTATAAAGGTGTAAAACCTTTACGTAATCTTTATCCGTAATTTTCGTTTTGATTGCAAGCGTCTTTAAGTTGAGGATAATTTCGGTTACGTCCTCTTTAACGCCCGCGACAGCAGAAAATTCGTGTTTTACGCTGCCGTCGAGAAATCTTATTCCCTGCGCCGCGGCTCCGGGGAGAGCGGAAAGCAGTATTCTTCTGAGGCAGTTGCCTATTGTAAGACCGAAACCCTTTTCGAGCGGTTCAACAACGACCTTAGCGTACGACTGGTCCTCGCTTTCCTCTACTTCGATTTTGGGCATATCCATTTCGATCATTATGTTTCCTCCTTTTTACTTATATTACTTGGAGTACAATTCGACAATCATATGTTCGGAAATCTGGCTGTCGATATCCTCTCTGGTCGGAAGAGACAAAATTTTGCCTTCCAGCTTTTCGGGGTTGAATTCAAGCCACTTGGGCATAACGCCCACTTTCATGGCTTTAATCGCTTCAAAGTATTTGTTTGAAGTTTTGTTTTCCTTGACGGTGATAACGTCGCCCGCCTTAATAACGTAAGAGGGGATATTTACCTTTCTGCCGTTTACGAGGAAGTGACCGTGGTTGACAAGCTGTCTTGCCTGAGCGCGGCTTGCGCCGATACCCATACGGTAGATGACGTTGTCAAGTCTGCGTTCCAAAAGGGACAGCATATTTTCACCGGTGATGCCCTTCATTCTGTCGGCTTTTTCGTAGTAAGCGTGGAACTGACCTTCCTGCACGCCGTAGATACGCTTAACCTTCTGCTTCTCGCGGAGCTGTTTGCCGTACTCGGAAACCTTTTTCCTTGCCGCGGCAAGACCGTGCGCGCCGGGTGCTATGGGTCTTTTTTCAAACGGGCACTTGCCGTTATAGCACTTGTCGCCCTTTAAAAACAACTTTGCGCCTTCTCTTCTGCAAAGACGGCATTTTGCTTCTCTGTAAGTTGCCATTTTCTGTTTTTACCTCCGATTATACTCTGCGGCGCTTGGGCGGCCTGCATCCGTTGTGGGGAATGGGCGAAACGTCCGAAATCAGCGTGATTTCGAGTTCGCATGCGCCGATAGCTCTGATAGCCGATTCTCTGCCTGCGCCGGGGCCCTTTACATAAACTTCAACCGAACGCAAGCCGTGTTCTTTTGCTGCTTTTACCGCGGTTTCGGTTGCCATCTGTGCTGCAAAGGGGGTGCCTTTACGCGAGCCTTTGAAGTTGAGGCTGCCTGCCGACGACCACGAAATTACGTTGCCGTTAAGGTCGGTAACCGTAACAAGCGTGTTGTTGAAAGTGGACTGGATATGAACCTGCCCCTTGTCAACCTTTTTAAGCTCTCTGCGTTTTCTTGAAACGGTCTGCTTTTTATTAGTCGATGCCATAAATTACCTCCTTACTTCGCTCCCTTCTTTTTCGCGACCGTACGGCGGGGACCCTTGCGGGTTCTCGCGTTGGTCTTAGTGGACTGACCGCGAACGGGTAAGCCCTTTCTGTGACGGATGCCGCGATAGCATCCTATTTCCATAAGTCTTTTGATGTTAAGCGAAACTTCGCTTCTGAGTTCGCCCTCAACCCTAAGGTTGTGGTCGATATATTCTCTCAGTTTCGATACGGTCTGCTCGTCCAGATCCTTAACTCTCGTATCGGGGTTTACGCCCGTTTCGGCAAGGATTTTCTGAGAAGTTTTCAAACCGATACCGTAGATGTAGGTGAGTCCTATTTCAATCCTCTTCTCTCTGGGTAAATCTACACCGGCAATACGTGCCATACGATTTATTTCCTCCGTTAAATTTTGGTGTTTTTTAGTGTATGTCAAGCGTGAAAAATCTGCCGCCCCTTAAAAATTGGAATGTGGGGCGCAAATTCTTTACGCGATTGTTTTTAAAATTCAGCGAACTTAAATAGTGCATAGATGCAAGCAAGACAATAAAAGCGCGGATTAGCGCAGGGCGTATACTTTGCGTACACAACCGAGGCAAAACGCAAAATTAATAAGTATTGCGGTGCAGATATGCGCTATTTTTAGCCCTGACGCTGTTTGTGGCTCTTATTCTTAGAGCAAATTATCATAACTTTGCCGTTTCTTTTGATAACTTTGCACTTGTCGCACATAGGTTTTACTGAAGGTCTGACTTTCATATAATCTCCTCTCACGCAAATCTTTTGCCGCGCAAAATCTTTGCCGTGAATTATTTTTGTCGTGAAAACGCTTAACGGTTGAAATGAATCCAACCTTGCGTTTTCTCGGCGTAAATTATTTTATATTTTTTTGTTTTGTTCATTTTATATTGCTAAAAACTCAGAGATACGAGCCAGACAAGGCAAGCGAGCATTTTCGAAGGAGAGTCTACTTTGCGTAAATGACCCGAGAAAAGCGGAGCTTAACGCCGTATGGCGAAGTATATATGAATTTTTATTTTTAGTTTTTGCTACGCCAGGTAATCCTACCCTTAGTCAAATCATACGGGCTCATTTCAAGCTTTACGTTGTCGCCTTCGATAATCCTTATATAGTTCATACGAAGCTTGCCCGAAATGTAAGCCGTGATAACGTGTCCGTTGGACAGTTTTACTTTGAAGTTTGCGTTGGGCAGGCACTCGATTACCTTGCCCTCTGCTTCGATATTGTCATTCTTTGACATCGTTACTCTCCGATTTTTGTTCCTGACGCGGGGTGTTATAGTTCTTTAACGCAGAATAAATTTCCGAGTCGTAAACCATAGCGCCGCTTTCGAATTTTGCGGCTATGCTTTCAGCCTTTTCAGGCAAAAGCCGCAGGTGCTTGAGATTCTTTTTTTTGGGAGAGGCAAGTTTTTTAAAATTGCCGTCCACTACGCCGACGGTACCGTCGGCGTTGATAAGTCTTATCAGATAAAATCTGTCTTTATCTCTGCCCCGTATGCTTTGGCAAATGCCGCCAATGACGGGCGTCTTAACTTTCATAGAGTCAAAATCTCCACGCCGTCCCGCTTTATTAGCACGGTGTTTTCATAGTGGGCGGCAGGCTTTCCGTCCGCAGTGGTTACCGTCCAGCCGTCGCCATTGTCAATGGTTACCTTATGCGTGCCCATGTTAATCATAGGCTCTATACAGATTGTCATACCCGCTTTCAGGCGCATGCCCGTTCCCTTTTTGCCGTAGTTTGGAACGGAAGGGTCCTCGTGCATTTCGCGCCCGATTCCGTGCCCGACCAGCGCGCGGACTACTCCGTAGCCGTTCGCTTCGGCGTGGGTCTGAACAGCGTATCCGATATCGTAGAGAGGGGTGCCCTCGCTGAGATTTTCGATTGCCTTAAAAAAGCACTCTTCGGTTACTTTGACAAGCCGTCTTTTTTCTTCCGACACGTTACCGATTAAAAATGTGCGGCACGCGTCTCCGTGAAAACCGTTTTTTTGCGCGGTAATATCCACGCTTACGATGTCGCCGTCCAAAATCACCCTGTCCGAGGGAACGCCGTGGACAACCACTTCGTTCACCGACACGCACGCACTTGCGGGATAGCCTTCGTAGCCTAAGCACGAGGGGTAAGCCCCGCAGGAAGTTATATATCTGTAAACGAGCTCGTCAACCTCTTTGGTCGTCATGCCCGCGCGGATATTCTTTCCCACAAAATCCAAAGTTTCCTTTACGATTTTACAGCTTTCGCGCATCAGTTCTATTTCGTTTTCGTTTTTTATCGTTATCATTTATTGAATTTTTCCAGTACCGCGCACACCATTTTGAATACTTCATCGGGTGATTTCGCACCGCAGTCAACTGTTGCGAGCTTGTTCTCCGCGAGATAGTAATTTTTGAGCGGCGCAGTCTGATCTTCGTAAGTGGCAAGCCTTGCCTTGACCGTTTGGGGATTGTCGTCCTCTCTTTGGTAAAGGGGTTTGCCGCACCTTTCACAAGTGGTTTTGCCGCCCAGAGTTGAAACGTGGTAGGTTGCGCCGCAGTGGCACATACGCCTTCCGCAAATTCTGTCCAGCAAAAGGGAAGTATCTACTTCGAGGTTAAGGCACAAATCGATATTTGCGAATTTGTCAAGCTCTTCCGCCTGAAAAAGATTGCGCGGAAATCCGTCCAAAAGGTATCCGCCTTTAACTTTTTTAAGGCTCTCTTTAACAATTTCACAGGTTACCCCGTCGGGCACTAACTTGCCTGCATCGATATAAGTCTTTGCAAGCTTGCCTATTTCCGTGCCGTCCTTTATGTTGGCGCGGAACATATCGCCCGTAGAAATATGGGTCAGAAAAAACTTTTCTTCAATCTTCACCGCCTGCGTGCCTTTGCCCGCACCCGGTGCACCTAACAAAACGATATTCATGCCTTTCCCCTTAGCATTTTTATCTAATTAATCGGTATTTTAAAAATTCGGAGATGCGAGCAGAACGAGGCGCGTGCGGATTTGGCGCAGGGCGCGTACTTTGCGTACACAACCAAGTTATGCGATGCATATACGGATTTTTATTTTAAGAAGCCTTTGTAGTTCTTCATCATCAACTGCGACTCAAGCTGTTTGTCAAGTTCGAGCGCAACCGAAACTACAATCAGAATACCCGTCGTCGAGAACACCGACAAAAGCTGGGTATCCGTGCCGAGGCTCAAACTTGTAACCACCATTGACAGAATGGAAGGTATAAACGCCACGAGCGACAGATAAATCGCGCCGAAAAGGGTTATTCTGTTGGAAATCTTTTTCAGATAGTCCGCAGTCGGCCTGCCCGGTCTTATTCCCTGAATGAAACCGCCGTTCTGCTGAATGGTCTTTGAAACGTCCTCGGGATTGAACTGCATAGAAGCGTAGAAGAACGCAAACGCAAATATCAACAGACACAGAACCACCATGTATATAAGCTGTCCGTACCAGTAAGGCGAGGAGCCGGAGAACCAGTTGGTTACGCCGGTTGCCGCCGATGAATTGGGCCAGAACAGACTTATTATCATCTGAGGGAAGGAAATGAGCGCGAACGCGAAGATCAGAGGCATAACGCCCGAACCCGCAATTCTGATGGGAATGACGGACGACTGACCGCCGTACATTCTTCTGCCCTTAACCTGTTTTGCATACTGAACGGGTATTCTGCGCTCGGATAAATCTACCGCGACAATCGCAACAAATTCCAATACGGTGAGTATTACAAAGCCGAGAACTTCCCACAAAACTTCGGGTTGACCCGTGAACGCGGTCTTGAACTTTTCTACAATTATAAGACCCGCAGTTGACAGAATACCAACGAAGATTATAAGGGAAATACCGTTTGAAACGCCGTGTTCGGTAATTCTTTCGCCTATCCACATAACGAGCATTGCGCCCGCTGTGTATACAACCGTAAGGAATATACCCGCCATCCAAGTTGCGCCCGCATCGCTGACCGCGCCTATTGCGCCGCCGCCGAAGAGAGACAACTTTAACGCGTTGCTCTGTACGCCGAAGTTTACAACGATACCGACCGCCTGAGCAATCGCAAGCGCGATTGTGACGTACCGGGTAATCTGCGCTATCTTCTTTCTGCCCTCTTCACCCTGCTTTGAAAGTCTTTCAAGTGCGGGAATACCGACGGTCAACAGCTGAATGATAATCGACGCGTTGATATAAGGGCTGATACCCAGTGCAAACAGCGTTGCGTTTGCAAGCGAGCCGCCGGTGATGTCGGAAAGAATTTCAAGGAAGCTGTAGTTGCCGCCCGTGATATATTCTTTAAACGTATCAACGGAGATACCGGGTACGGGGATATAGCACCCCAGTCTGAAAATAAGCAGAAGAAGCAGGGTCATCCAAATCTTCTTTCTTATTTCCTTGACTTTAAAACAATTTTTAATTGTTTCAAACATTTTTAGCCTCTCAGTCGCACGCTAAGGTGCGGGAGTTTTTACTTTACTATTTCTGTTTTGCCGCCGGCTTTCTCAATAGCTGCCTTAGCGGTTTCGGAAAATTTGGCTGCCTTTACGGTGAGGGCAACTTTGACTTCGCCCTTGCCGAGAACTTTAAGTCCCGCCGAATTTTTTACCTGCTTTGCAAGGTTGTTCTTTGAAACGTATTCAAAGTCTACAACCGTGCCTGCGGGCAGTTTTTCAAGCTGGCTTAAATTTACAATCGTGTACTCGGTTGCCCACTTATTGTGGAAGCCGCGCTTGGGAACGCGCCTTGCGATGGGCATCTGACCGCCTTCGAAGCCGGGACGAACGCCGCCGCCCGAACGAGCCCACTGACCTTTATGTCCCTTGCCCGACGTCTTGCCGTGACCGGAGCCGATGCCCCTGCCAAGCCTTTTTACGCGGGAGGTAGCGCCCTCTGCGGGCGATAATGTATCAATTCTCATTTTTTAGCTCCTACCTGTTCTACTTTTAAAAGGTAGCCGACCTTTTTAATCTGACCCAGAATGGCGGGCGATTCTTCAAAGGTTTTGGTGCTTCCTATTTTTTTGAGTCCCAACGCCGCAACGGTATCCTTTACCGTCTTTGTTTCGTTGGAAGCGCTTTTAACTAACGTTACCTTTATCATTTTTCAGCCCTCCGTTAAAGTGATAACTCTTCAAGGCTCTTGCCGCGGGCTTTTGCCACGTCCTCGGGGGACATAAGCTCGAACAAGCCGCAGATAGCCGCCTTTACGCAGTTGATGGGGTTTGAAGTGCCGTGGGATTTGGTTCTTACGTCCTTAACACCGGCAGCTTCCATAACCGCACGCACGGGACCGCCGGCAATAACGCCGGTACCTTCAGCCGCGGGCATCATAAGTACGAAGCCTCTGCCGAAAACGCCCTGAACGGTGTGGGGGATTGAAGTGCCCTGCAAGCTGACCTTGCGCATATTCTTTTTAGCCTGCGCGGTAGCCTTTTCGATTGCCTCGGGAACTTCTTTGGATTTGCCCATGCCGTAACCTACCGAGCCGTTGCCGTCGCCGACTACGACCAGCGCCGCAAAACGCATATTTCTACCGCCTTTAACGGTCTTGGTTACGCGGTTTACCTGTATGAGCTTTTTGATAAGTCCGTCGTCTTCCTGCCTACGTCTGTCGTTGTTTCTTCTTGCAGGTCTTTGATTCTTTTCTTCCATAATAAGCTCCTTAGAAGTTGAGTCCGGCTTCTCTTGCGCCGTCCGCCAATGCCTGAACGCGTCCCGTGTAGAGGTAGCCGCCCCTGTCGAATACTACGTTCTTGATGCCCTTTTTAAGCGCTTTTTCGGCAAGCTTTTTGCCGACCGTCTTTGCGGCATCGGTTTTGTTCAATTTTGCGATAGCGGTCTTCACGTCCTTTTCAAGGGTGGAAGCCGAGCAAAGGGTTACGCCCTTCACGTCGTCGATAACCTGCACATAGATGTGGTTAAGACTTCTGTACACACTGAGACGGGGAATTTCCGCGGTGCCCGCCACCTTTTTTCTTACTCTGGTGTGGCGGCGCTGTCTTTCCTTATTTTTGTCTATCTTATTAATCATAATAAACCTCCGAGCAATTAACCGCCGAAAAGGCGGTAATTCCTTCTCTTAAATTTTTAAGAGAAATTACTTCTTGCCCTTGCCTCCCGTCTTGCCTTCCTTACGCTCGATTACTTCGTCCTTGTAGGCGATGCCGTAACCGTGGTAGGGTTCGGGAATTCTTATTTTGCGTATATCCGCGGCAACCTGACCTACCAAGGTCTTATCGATGCCCGAAACAACGATTTCGTTGGGGGTGGGGCAGTCGATTTTGATGCCTGCGGGTTCGGTGAAGTCAACGGGGTGCGAAAATCCTACGTTAAGTACGACTTTGTTACCCTGCTTTGCAACCTTCCAGCCGACGCCGTGAACGGTAAGGGCTTTTGAATAACCTTCGGTTACGCCCGTTACCATATTGTGAAGGAGCGCGCGGTAAAGTCCGTGCTTTGCGTTTTCGCTTTCATCGAGCTTAACAACGTGAGCTTCGTTGCCTTCAACCTTGATATCGATTTTTCCCACTACTTTCTGGGTGAGCGTACCTTTCGAGCCTTTGACGGTCAAAAGTCCGTTTTCAAAGGTGATGGAAACGCCTGCGGGAATAACTACGGGTAATTTACCTATTCTTGACATACTAAATTACCTCCTTACCAGATGTAGCAAAGCACTTCGCCGCCAACGTTCGCGGCTTTTGCCTGCTTATCTGTCATAATTCCTTTGTTGGTTGAAACTATCGCAATGCCGAGTCCGTTTAAAACCTTGGGCATATCTTCAACGCCTGCATAAGCTCTTAAACCGGGCTTTGAAACCCTTTTAAGTCCGTTGATAACCGACTTGCCTTTGCCGGCATACTTCAAGCTTATTTCAATTACGCCCTTATAGCCCTCGCCGACCAGTTTGTAGTCGGAGATGTAGCCTTCATCAAGCATAATCTTCGCGATAGCTTTCTTCATATTGGATGAGGGAACCTCAACCGTGTCTTTATTTACCATAATCGCATTTCTGATGCGGGTGAGCATATCTGCTATAGGATCTGTCATATCTTCTTACCTCTTACCAACTTGATTTCTTGACGCCGGGGATTTGTCCCTTGTAAGCAAGGTTTCTGAAACAGATACGGCATACTCCGTACTTACGGAGAACTGCGTGGGGACGTCCGCAAATGGAGCATCTCGTATAAGCTCTCGTGGAGTATTTGGCAGGTTTTTGCTGCTTGTTTATCATTGCTTTCTTTGCCATAAATTTCTCTCCTTACTTCTTGAAGGGCATACCCATCGCCCTTAAAAGCTCTCTTGCTTCTTCATCCGTTTTGGCGGTTGTTACGAAGCATATGTCCATACCTCTTATCTTTTCAACCTGATCGTACTGGATTTCGGGGAAGATAAGCTGTTCTTTGATACCCATGCAGTAGTTGCCCTTGCCGTCGAAGCTGTCTGCGGGAACGCCGCGGAAGTCGCGCACTCTGGGCAGTGCTATGGAAACGAACTTGTCGTAGAAGTCGCACATCATCTGTCCGCGCAGGGTTACTTTTAAACCGATAGGCATACCCTCGCGCACCTTGAAGTTTGCGACCGACTTTTTAGCCTTGCAGAGAACGGGCTGTTGTCCGGTAATCTGCTTCATTTCGTTCTGTGCAATCTGAATGGACTTTGCGTTGTCCTTTATATCGCCGAGACCCGAACTCAAAACTATCTTAACGAGCTTGGGCACCTGCATCGGATTTTTGTATCCGAATTTTTTGGTGAGGGCGGGGACTACGTTCTTTTCGTAATTTTCAATTACTCTCGATTTGTAGACTTTTTCGTTGCTTTTCATATGCCCTCTCCTTATTCTGCCTTATCTCCGGTTTCGGGCTCGGTTTTAGCTTCACCCTCTTCCTTCTTGGCACGCTTTCTTACGCGCTTGGGAGCCGCTTCAGCCTTAGAAGCCTTTGCCGCCGCCTTGCCGCTGTAAGCCTTGTCAAGTCCTGCGCCGCACTTGGGGCAGACTCTGTGCTTTTTGCCGTCTACCAGATTGTGCTTTACGCGAACCGCCTTTGCACACGAGGGGCAGACAACCATTACGTTTGAAACGTCCAGGGGTGCCTCGATTTCAACTATCTGCGAAACTTCGTTACCCTTTCTTGCCTTCTTTGATTTTTTGTGGATATTTACGCCTTCCACGGTTACCCTACCGCTCTTGGGAGAGCAGGCAATTACCTTGCCCTGCTTGCCCGCATACTTACCGGTGATAACCAATACATTATCGTTAACTTTTACGTTCATAGTTCTCTCCTTAAAGTACTTCGGGTGCGAGGGAGATTATCTTCATATAGTTTTTCTCTCTCAACTCTCTTGCAATCGGTCCGAAGATACGCGTTCCGCGCGGCTCCTTGTTGTTTCCGATTATTACTGCGGCATTATCATCGAATGCGATATAAGTGCCGTCGTTGCGCCTGATACCCTTACTGGTGCGAACGATTACCGCTTTGACTACTTCGCCTTTTTTAACCGCGCCGCCGGGGGTAGCGGTTTTGACGGAGCATACGATAACATCGCCGATGTTAGCGGTCTTTCTGAACGAGCCGCCCAACACCTTAATACACATCAGCTCTTTTGCGCCGCTGTTGTCTGCGGCTTTAAGCCTGGTCTGGGGTTGTATCATATAATATCTCTCCTATTATGTTTTTACTTACAACTTGGACAGAGGATTGCGCCGCGCCCACATAAGCGGGGAGAGTGCCCCGCCCTCCATTGGGTGCAGGAAACGCAATCATATCTATTCTTAATTATTTTTGTCAGCCTTTATAGGCTTTGAAGACACGAGCAAGACAAGGCGTGCGCGTATTTGTTGCAGAGAGTGTACTTGCCGTACACGACCAAAACAAAACGTAAGCACAACGCAGTATTGCGACGTATATGCAAAGCCGTATTATTTTGCTTTTTCGATTATCTCCGCCACACGCCAATTCTTATCCTTTGACAGTTTGCGGGTTTCTACTATTCTTACTTTATCGCCTTCGCCGCACTCGTTCTTTTCATCGTGTGCCTTAAAGCGGGTTGTCTTTGTTATGGTCTTTTTATAGAGGGGGTGCTTGGACTTTTCAGTTACGGCAACAACTACCGTTTTGTCCATTTTGTCGGATACGACTATTCCCACTCTCTCTTTACGAAGATTTCTCTCTTCCATTGTTTTCACTCCTTACGCCTTTAACTGTCTTGCACGGATTTCGGTGTTTACCCTTGCAATGTCCTTTTTAACGAGGTTGATTGACAGCGGGTTTTCAAGCTGTCCGCTTGCATGGCGGAAACGGAGATTGAAAAGCTCGCTCTTTAACTCTTTAAGCTTTTTGTCGAGTTCTTCTTCGTTTAAATTCTTAATGTCCTTAGCCTTCATTAGCCTCACCGCCTTCTTGTTCTTTTTTCACAAACTTGCACTTAACGGGCAGTTTATGACTTGCAAGACGCATAGCTTCCCTTGCGATTTCTTCAGTTACGCCCGACATTTCAAACATAACTCTGCCGGGTTTTACAACCGCTACCCAGTACTCAACCGAGCCTTTGCCCGAACCCATACGGGTTTCGGCGGGCTTTTTGGTGATGGGCTTGTGGGGGAATATATCTATCCAGACCTTGCCGCCGCGCTTGATGAATCTGGTCATTGCGATACGGGCAGCTTCTATCTGGTTAGAAGTTATCCATGCGCACTCCTCGGAAACCAGTCCGTATTCGCCGTACGCTATCTTGTTGCCCTTCTGCGCCGTGCCCTTCATTCTGCCGCGGTGCTGTCTTCTTCTTTTAACTCTCTTGGGGATTAACATATTATTCTTCGCCTCCGTCCGAGATTATCAGCTTTTTACTGCCGGCGAGAACTTCGCCCTTGTAAATCCAGCATTTTACGCCCAGCACGCCGAAGGTGGTGTG
Organism: Clostridia bacterium; assembly: GCA_029054485.1. Lineage (GTDB taxonomy): Bacteria > Bacillota > Clostridia > Christensenellales > Borkfalkiaceae > Coproplasma. The sequence continues at coordinate 14,234 of JAIDFD010000287.1, forward strand.
CGCTTCTGCAAAGCCGTAATCTATGTCAGCGCGTATAGTCTGAAGGGGAATGGAACCGTCGTGGTAGCTTTCGCTTCCCGCGATTTCTCTGCCGTCCAGTCTGCCGCCCACGGTGATTTTAACACCCTTGACGCCGGTCTTTGAAACCTTTGCAATCTGCTGTTTTACAGCCCTTCTGTAAGATACGCGTTTTTCAAGCTGTGCCGCAACGCTTTCGGCGACAAGCTGTGCGTCCTGGTCGATTTTTTCAACCTTGCGGACGTTTATGATAATCGCCTTACCGCCGGTAAGCTTTGATAAATCTTTTTTAATTACTTCTATTTCCGCGCCCGCTTTGCCGATAAGCACGCCGGGACGTCCGGTGTAGATGCCTACTTCAACCTTGTTCGCCGCCCTGACGATGGTGATTTTGCTTATAGCCGCATCGTAGTACTTCTTTTTGATGAAGGTGCGGATTTCGTGGTCTTCCTTGATATGCGATGCAAAGTTCTTTTTGTCGGCATACCACTGGGTGTCCCAAGGCTTGATTATACCCACTCTTAAACCGTGAGGATTAACTTTTTGTCCCATACTTTATCTCCTTAAACCTTCTTCGCGTCGAGTATTACGGTGACGTGGCTCGTTCTCTTTAAAATCGCGTGTCCGCGTCCCTTGGATACGGGTTGCATTCTCTTTAAGTGAGGACCGCCGTCCGCAAACGCTTCGGCAACAATCAAGTCGCCTCTGTCCATACCGTTGTTATGCTCTGCGTTAGCCGCCGCAGAAAGAAGCACTTTTTTGACTTCTTCACTGCCGACCTTGTTGCAATAGGTAAGTATCGCTTCCGCTTCATCAACGGACTTGCCGCGTATAAGCGCAAGCACCGTTCTTACCTTGTAGGGGGAAAGCCTTAAATATCTCGCCGTTGCGTAAGGACGCTTATCCTTAGTGGCGGCAATTCTTTCCTGCTTTTTATTCATATTGCTTGCCATAGTTCACTCCTTACTTCTTGGCGGTCTTTGCCGCGTGTCCCTTGAACGTTCTGGTGGGAGCGAACTCGCCGAGCTTGCAGCCTACCATATCTTCCGTGACGTATACGGGAACGTGTTTTCTTCCGTCGTATACAGCTATCGTGTGTCCGACCATCTGGGGGAATATCGTTGTCGCGCGCGACCAGGTCTTTACGACTTTCTTCTCGCCGGCAGCGTTCATCGCCTCGATTCTTGCCATAAGTCTTTCTTCGGCATAAGGTCCTTTTTTAACGCTTCTTGACATTTTATATTCCTCCTTTAATTAATTCTCTTCAAAATGAATTTTGAAGTAGGGTTCTTCTTCTTTCTCGTCTTATAGCCGAGAGCAGGCTTGCCCCAAGGGGTCATAGGACCTGCGTGTCCGACGGGACTCTTGCCTTCGCCGCCGCCGTGAGGGTGGTCGTTAGGGTTCATGACCGAACCGCGGACGGTGGGCTTTGTGCCGAGGTGTCTTGTCTTGCCCGCTTTGCCGATACGGATAATTTCGTGTTCAACGTTGCCGACCTGACCTACCGTTGCCTTGCACTTTACGGGAACGAGTCTCATTTCGCCCGAGGGCATTTTGAGAGTCGCATACGCGCCCTCTTTAGCCATAATCTGAGCGGATATGCCCGCAGACCTTGCAATCTGCGCGCCGCGTCCGGGCTGCATTTCAATCGCGTGAACGACGGTACCTACGGGGATTTCCGAAAGGGGAAGGCAGTTGCCCGCCTTGATGTCCGCCTTTACGCCCGACTCTACCTTGTCGCCTACGTTGAGTCCGAGGGGAGCGAGAATGTATCTCTTTTCGCCGTCGGCGTAAGCAAGCAGCGCGATGTGCGCCGAACGGTTGGGATCGTACTGAATGGACTTAACCGTTGCGGGAATACCGTCTTTGTTGCGCTTGAAATCTATAATTCTGTATTTGGTTCTGTTTCCGCCGCCGATGTGACGTACGGTTATTTTACCCTGATTGTTTCTGCCGCCCGACTTGCGCTTATCGTGAAGTAAGCTTCTTTCGGGTTTGTCGCCTGAAAGCTCCGCATACGCATTCACCGTCATAAAACGGCGGGCGGGCGAAGTGGGTTTATACCTTTTAACTGCCATGTTCTTTTCTCCTTACGATAACGAGTTGAAGTACTCGATCGCCTTCGAGTCAGCCGTGAGCTGGACGATCGCCTTCTTGTAGTCGGGGGTGTAACCGGAGCTTCTTCCCATTCTCTTTAACTTGCCCTTGCAGTTTACCGTGTTCACCTTTTCAACGCTGACGTTGAAGAGCTTTTCAACCGCAAGTTTAATCTGCGTTTTGTTTGCCGACTTTGCAACGATAAAAGTGTATTTTTTGTCGGCTATTCCGTCGTAACCCTTTTCCGTGAGGAGGGGTTTTATGATAATATCTTCGGCTACCATTACTCTCCGTAGACCTCCTCTATTTTCTTTACCGCCGCCTTGGTCAAAACGACTTTCGCGTTTGAAACCACTTCGTAGGTAGAAATCTGCGCTACGGGCAGGGTTGAAAGTTTTTGTATGTTGCTTGCCGCGCGGATTACGTTGATGTCATCGTTGTCCATAACCACTACCGCGGTCTTGTCCAAGTTCAACGCCTTCTGGAAAGCGACCATCTCTTTGGTCTTGCCCTCTTTAACCGCAAGGCTTTCGATAACTACGAGTTCGCCGTCCGCAACCTTCTTCGAAAGAGCTGAAATCAAAGCGGCAACCTTTGCCTTTTTGTTCATATCCTTTGAAAAATCGCGGCTCTTGGGTGCGAATACCACGCCGCCCTTTATCCACTGGGGAGCGCGGATAGAGCCCTGACGCGCGTTACCCGTGCCCTTCTGTCTCCAAGGCTTTCTGCCGCCGCCTCTTACCTCGGTGCGGGTCAGAGTCGATTTCGTGCCCTGTCTTTCGTTGGCAAGGCGGGTTACGACTGCCTGATGAATGAGGGGTTCGTTGTATTCCGCGCCGAACACCTTATCGCTTAAATTCATCGTGCCGGCTTCAGTGCCGTCCATCTTGTATACTTTAATTTTAGGCATATGCGTACTCCTTATTTAACGGTGTCGTTTATGGTAACGACGCTGCCGTTCGCTCCGGGCACGGAGCCTCTGATAAGCAAGCAGTTTCTTTCAACGTCTACCCTGACGATTTCAAGGTTCTGAACGGTTACGTTCTCAACGCCGTACTGTCCTGCAAGGTGCTTATTCTTGAATACCCTTGAAGGGGAGCTGTTTGCGCCCATTGAACCGGGTTCCCTGTGTACGGGGCCCACGCCGTGCGTTTCCTTCAATCTGCGCTGGTTCCATCTTTTAATAACGCCCGAATAGCCGTGTCCTTTGGTAACGCCGTGAACGTCTACCTTGTCGCCTGCGGTGAAAACGTCCGCTTTCACTTCGCCGCCTACCGTGTAAGCGGAAAGGTCGTCAAGTCTGAACTCCTTCATTACCTTGCAGGGTTTTACGCCCGCTTTTTTGAACTGACCCAGTTCGGGTTTCGAAAGTGCTTTTTCCTTTGCTTCGTCAAAACCGAGCTTCAATGCGGCGTAGCCGTCCTTTTCAACAGTTTTGATTTGCACCACGGGACAGGGACCTGCCTCGATTACGGTTACGGGAATCACTTTCCCTTCCGGAGTGAAGATCTGGGTCATCCCAGCCTTACGTCCGATGATTGCTTTATTCATTGATAAAGTTCCTCCGTTTTTTATATTTTTGAGATACCGCGTCCCGCCGTTCCGCCGCCTGCCCTTGTTTAAGACCTCGTCGTCTGCGGATACACTAAAGTATCATTAATTGTCAAAGTTATTTATATAATAGGTATTAGTAGCTTTTACAGCTTGATTTTGATGTCTACGCCTGCGGGAAGGTGAACGGTGTCCAACAACTTCGCATTGGGGGTGTAGATATCGATAATGCGCTTGTAGGTGCGCTGTTCGAACTGTTCGCGGCTGTCCTTGTATTTGTGGGGAGAGCGCAAAATAGTAACTATTTCTCTCTCGGTGGGAAGGGGAACGGGGCCCGAAATTTTAGCGCCGCTCTTCTTCATCGTTTCAACGATGCGCGAAGCCGCAAGGTCCACAAGCTCGTGGTCGTAAGCTGCAAGTTTAATTCTGATTTTCTGTCCTGCCATGTCAATAACTCCTTTTTTATCCTAACAAAAAATTCTGCATTTGTGTCAACTTATCCGTGTGTATCGCGCTTTCCCGATAAAAAAACACCAAAATCTTGGCGTAGGGAAAAGCCGCGGCTAGTCGCAAGGGTCACGCCCTTACATTTGTC
>JAIDFD010000288.1 GCA_029054485.1 Clostridia bacterium
CTTATGAATATATATTCATATATTAATAAAGAGGTGAGCTATGAGTACCTGCGATAAAGAACACGAACACGGCGAAAGGGTTAGGGCGGCAAAGGAGAATATGCCGTCCGAGGATAAAATATGTGAAATGGGCGCGAGGTTTAAAGTTATTTCCGAGCCTTCCCGTCTTAAAATTCTGCTCGCGCTGTCGGGCGGCGAGCTGTGCGTAGAACACATCACCGACGCGGTCGGCGGAAATCAGAGCGCGGTTTCGCACCAGCTTAAAATTTTAAAGGACAACAAAATCGTAAAGGGGCGCAGAGACGGCAAAAACGTTTTGTACTCCGTGTCCGATTGGCACGTTCTGACTATGATTGGCGTTGCAAAGGAGCATTTGGACTGCAATGAATAACGTAATTAAAATTTCGGGCTTGGACTGCGCGAACTGCGCAAGAGAGCTAGAAGAGGAAATATTGAAAATAGTCGGCGTTGAAAGCGCAACGGTTGATTTTGTTGCGCAAAAGGTTTACGTTGACTGCAACGACTTTACTCTAGAAAAAGTCAAAGACTGCTGTAATAACTTTGAAGAAGTTAAAGTTGTAGAGGAAAGCGCAAAGGGCGAAAAAATCAAAATAAAGGGTCTTTGCTGTGCAAACTGCGCGAGAGAGCTTGAAGAGGAGCTGAACAAAATCGAGGGCGTGAGCGCGGTCGTGGACTTTATGAATATGACCGTAGTATTAAACGCTTCGCCCGAGGGCAGAAAAAAGGCGGTGTACGCGATAACCCACTTCGAGGACGTTAAAATCGTGAACGAACAGGTTAAAAAGAGTTTCGCGCGCGAAAAGCTTGCCGATATTATCTGTATAGCGCTTTCGGTGCTGTTTTTCATTCCCGCGTTCGTTTTCGATTTGACGGGGCTTATGGAAAGCAATCTTGCGCTGAAAATTACGACCTATGTCTTTTTTGGTATAGCCTATCTTTCAGTGGGCTACAAGGTGCTTTGGCTGACCGCGAAAAATATAATCAAGGGCAAAATTTTCGATGAAAATTTCCTTATGACGATTGCCTCGGTCGGCGCGATACTATTGGGAATTTTCGAGGGCGAGGGCTTTGCCGAGGGCGTTGCCGTTATGCTTTTGTACCAGATAGGCGAGCTGTTACAGGCGGCGGCGGTTGGTTCTTCCCGCGGTTCGATTGCCGCGCTTATGAATCTGAAGAGCGAAACGGCGAATTTGATTTCGGGCGGAGAAATTATGACCGTTCAGCCCGAACAGCTTAAAGTCGGCGATAAAATTTTAATCAAGGCGGGCGAAAAAGTGCCTGTGGACTGCAAAATTTTCGAGGGTGCAAGCTCGCTGGATATGAAGAGTCTTAACGGTGAATCAATTCCGCGCGACGCGGACGC
>JAIDFD010000289.1 GCA_029054485.1 Clostridia bacterium
GGCGGATATTTAATTAATCCGTATAGTATGCAAACGAATCGAAGCAAGCCTCGCCGGTGCATCTTATTTCAACCGTGTGGGTTGTGTTTGCGAGCTGTTCGGAAATGTAATAAATTCCGTACGCGCCCGTCACGGGGATTAAGTCGATAGACTCTACCTTTACGCCGTCAATCCATACTTCGTAATTTCTTCCGTAAGCGGAAGTGTTCAAAACCGCAAAGCGCGTGCCTTCAAATTGCAATCTTACCGTTTCGCCCGCCTTCCCGAGGTATGCGTGACCGAATACAGAGAAGGTCTGAATACTCTTGAACCCGTCCGAATAAGTAGCCTTGTCGGGCGAAAGGTTATTCGCTCCGTTGCCCGTCAGTCTGAACGTGTAAGTGAAGTTAATTCCGCTTAAAATCAAACGACCCGTATTGCTGTGGTTGGAGATAACCGTTATCTTCACATAGCGGAAGGTAAGATCTTCGCCAAGATTTACAGCCGCCTGATAAGCCCCGCCGGTTGAACTTGTATACTCATACGGCTCGGACCAGTTTTCGCCGTCGTCGCTGATTTCAAGCGTAAACTTATTCGGAAGTCCCTGCTGTGCGGTGGTTGCCGGCTTGTCGGTTCTGCCGAGGAAAGTTACCGTATTTGCCGTAATTTCCTTGCCCATATCCAGCGTGATAAATTTATTGTTTCCGCCGTTGCCAGCCGTGTGCAAATAATTATCCGTACCTTCTTCAAAGATTTTGTCTACGGGGTAAGGAGCCGATTCGCCCGCAAGGTCGGTATCAACAAGGGTTACGTCCTCGTCCCACGTCGAGTAAGTTTCGGGCGCGCCTACGTAGTTGTAGTTATAACCTCTTGTATAGAAGTATTCGGTTTGATAACTGCTGTTGTCGGCAAACTCGTAGTTGTTTCTGTACGCGTTGGCGTAAGTACCGTTTGTAGGCGGGATAGGATCAACGTTGCTTGCCTCTTCCGCCGTCACTTCCTGACCGCTGCTGTTGAAGTAATGGGTTGTGCCGTCCTCGTCGGTTTTGATTGTATACAGAGGAACCGTCCACTGCGTAATTCCTACGCCGATATAGCTCGACTTACTTTCAGTTAAATTTTTAACTATCAATACTTCCTTGATATAAATCCAGCGCGTACCGCTGAAACCGGACTTTATAAGATTGTCGTTGACGTAAACGTTATTCTCGTCAAACTCTATATCGAAGTAAGTGTTGGGGTCGCCCGGTCTGAAAGCCGCGCTCATATCGGTGTCGTTTATATACGCGCCGAGCGTAAAATCATTGCCGTCAAGCGACCAGTAAAGCGCGCAGTTTTGCCGTCCTCGCAGATACACGCGGTATTTACCGTCTTCGTTAATATACAGTTTACCATCGATTACTTCAATGGTGTTGTCGTGAGCGAAGTACGCATCTGGCGCGTTGGGATTTTCTTCGTGTTTCTCTTCGGTGTCGGGATAGAACCAGATATCCGTGTTACAGTTCTGTGTGGGGTTGGAATGGTTCCACTTTTCTACAGAGGTTTCTCCCGCAAAATTGTTGTTGTAAGCATCTCTCGCATCCGAGTATATATTGTCCGCGGAGTACTTGTAAGTCGTTCTTTCGAGAACGGCCTTGTTCGCCTCGTGCGACTGCTCGAATTGAAGAATTAAATCAACGTCTTCGAGCGCGTGTCCATTGTAGACCTTAGCTTTATTTTCGCCGTAAGTAATTGAAAGCGTTACGCGGATTTTGCCCGAAACCGCATCTGAACCGGGAGTAAACGTGTAAATTCCGGGCGTAGCCGTTTCAACGAATTTCGCGCCGTTTTTAAGCCCGCTGTCGTCAACGCTCTTTATCGTATAATTAAAGCCGTTGCCGATTACCACGCTGCCGCTCGCGTACTGACCGCCGGGAGCATCGTAGGGATTGAGGTCAACCGTGAAATCCTCACCGTAGGGGATAACGTAGGGCTGCATAGTTTGGATATCGGTTTTGCCGAGGTCGGATGTGAAACTTCTGCCCGTCTGATAGACCGACGCCACGGGAACGAACTCGGGATAATTATTTTTTGCAAAGCCAGAATTCAGCGAGTAGTCCTCGCCCGCGCAGAGCGTTACCGCAGTTGCGTAGTACGAGAAATCGTAATGCGTTACGTCCGCCCAGCGGTTAAAGTAGTTTACGCCCGAGGATCCCCTTGCCTTTATGAAAGCGTCCTGACCGAAGTTGTGTAAAAGGGTTGCGTATACGGCAAGACCGCTGGTTGAATTTATGTCGTTTGCGTTTACGCGTCCGATAGCCCAGGTCGCGCTGGTGTAGCAGTTCCAGCCCGAAAGCCCCGCGCCGCCGTATGAGCCGAGCGACCTTGCGGCTGAAATTTTGGTAAATAAGCTGTAATCAACGAGGTTGAGCGCGTTGTTGGTAACTTCGCCCGTGTAGCCTATTCCGAAGTTCTGGAAGTTGTGGTGGAATTCGTGGAAGTTGCCCCAGCTGCCCGAGGTCACTATCGCGTCGTAGTTGAGCGAGGAACTCATCCAGCCCATGGGGCAGTTTACCGAACTCCTGCCGGGGAAGGCAACCGCCGCGCCCGCCGCCACGAAGGGGTCGTAAAGGAAAACTATTCCCTGACCCGTACTGCTGTAATTCGTGTTTGCGACGATTGAAACTTTATCCCACAGTACCGCCGCGTTGTAAAGCTGTTCGTAGTTGAACGCCTTTGCGTAAGTTAACGGTCCCGAGTGAAGTACGCCCCTATCCCATACCTCTAAGTCGAAATAGGGCGTGGAAGTCGCCGAACTCTCTTCAAAATCTTCGGGAGTGGTATAGCCGAGAATAAAGTGTCTGTAAGCAACTCCGCCCGAAATTCTTACGGTGAAGGTTGCGCTTTCGTTGCGGATATATAAAGGTCCGCCGATAAACGAGCCAACGTAAGCCGTCCAGACGTCGTTTTCCTCATCGTAAGCCGCGGTGTCCTTGGTGACCGCCATTGTATTCAGCAGGTGAGGAATACGTTGCATCTGACCCTTGCCTGTCCAGATATTATTCGCCTCACCGTCATAGAGTGCCTGACCGATATGTATGATAATTCCGCCCGTTGCGTTCATATCCGCGCCCGAAAGCTGAATTTTTATAAGCTCGCCTGCGGGAGCGTACACGCCCGTAACGCCATAGCTGTTATATACGCGGTTGCGCATTGTTATATCTTTGATAATTCCCGGTTCATCGTCCGAAACATCGCCCATATAAAGTCCGATTGACGCGGTGTGTTTATAAAGTCTTCTCTGCTTGCCGCTTGCATCAAGCGTTTCAACGGGTTCGGTTCTCGTACCGCTGTACAAAAATCCGTTTTCGTCCATCCAGGTATATTTACCGCCGCCGGCGTTCGCGGTGCCCGTTGCGGTGAGATAGCTCGACTCGTTGATAAGCGCGTTTCTCGCGGCGACCTTATCGGAGGTAGAGCCTATGGCCGTTGACAGGGTGTAGCCGTACTTGGGATAAACGCCCAGCCCCTCGTCGCGTGTGTTCGCGGGAATGTTTCTTTCAACCTCGCCAACGATTCGTCCGGAGTAACCTACGACCGTGGTTGTGGTGTACTTTGTATCATACTCGTAGATTTTATCAACGTCCGCCTCATCGTAAAAGGTCTCTTCGCCTACGCTTACATCGTCGTATTTTGCAGTAGGTTTAATTCCGCTTCCGATGTTGTAAACGCCGCTTGCGGGAACGGGAATTTTAACGTTGCTCAGATACCCCTTGGGAGTTTTGTTGCAGGAATTTACGCCCAGCACAACGCCGAGAATTACGCACAGTGCAACGAGTATTGCCGCCGCGCTGATAACGATTACTTTTAAATGCTTCTTGCTGAACGCAACCGCCTTACTTAAAGACGAACCGCTTGACGACTTGGTACTTTTTGCGGTCTTTTGGGGTTTGCTTGTTTTTGCAGCCGCCACCTTAGGTTTTTCCGCAGCGGGTTTTGCCGCGGGCTTAGCCTCTGTCTTGGGCGCTGTCGCCACCTTTGCGGGAAGGGAAGTTTTAACCGTTCCGTCCGGCGCGGGCGTAACCTTTGCCGCAGGCTTTGTAGCCGTGGTCTTGGGTGCGGCAGTCGTCTTTGCCGCGGCGGGCTTTGCCGCGGGTTTTGCTGATGTTGTGGATTTTGTTACCGCAGGTTTAGTTGCGGTGGTTTTTGCCGCGGCGGGCTTTGAAGCCTTAGGCTTTTCCGCCGTGGTTTTTGCCGTTGCGGTGGTTTTTGCCGCCGGCTTTGTTTGGGTTTTTTTGTCTGCCATAAATTATTTCCTCTGTCGGGATAAATTTTTTACCGCTTGATTATACCCTAAAAAATATATTCTGTCAATTTTTAAACCGTGAAAAAAAAACAATGCGCCGCCGCGGAAATTCCGCGGCGGCGCTATATGATATTTTTCGATAAATTAACCGAAGTAGC
>JAIDFD010000029.1 GCA_029054485.1 Clostridia bacterium
AGGTCTGCCGCAGGTTCTCGGTTACATCATCGCGGGTATAATAATTGGACCCGCCATATTCGGCGATTTGCTGGGCTATTCGCTCATCGGTTTCGAGGGTACGGACGTACACGCGCTGTTCGTTCTGCCAAAAAGTTCGAGCGCAGACGGCACGGGACTTACCCAGATTTTGCAAGCGGCGTTCGGAACAGACCACACTTACAGCAACGGACTGGATATTTTCTCTAAAATCGGCGTTCTTCTTTTAATGTTTTCAACCGGACTCGGCACCAACCTCGGCGAGCTGAAAAAGACCGGTCTTGCCGCCGTTTTGATTGCGGTCGCGGGCGTTGCCGTTCCGCTTATACTCGGTTTCCTTATTTCAATTCCGTTCGGCGGAATAGGTCTGGGCGTTGGTTCTTCGGTGGGAATTTACCGCTCTATTTTCATAGGAACTATTTTGACCGCGACAAGCGTCGCCATTACCATTTCGGTTTTAAAAGAGCTTGGTAAAATCAAAACCAAACTCGGCACAACGATTATTTCTGCGGCGATTATCGACGACGTTATCGGCATAGTGCTGTTGTCCGTTGTTACGGGTATCGCTAAGGCGGGCAGTACCGAAAATCTTACGGGCTTTGCCTGGTTCAAGGCGCAGTGGTGGGGTACGATAATTCTGATTATCGCCTTCTTCGCGATCGCGATACTTGCGGGCTGGGGAATTTCGTATATCTTCAAGTGGCTCGATAAGCGTTGGCCCATCACTCACAGAATACCCGTGTTCTCGCTCGTCGTCTGCTTTGTCTACTCGTGGGTGGCGGAAGAAATTTTCGGCGTTGCGGATATTACGGGCGCTTTCCTTGCGGGAGTAGTGCTTTCAACCGTACACCGTGCAAGCGAATACACCGACAAAAAGGTGGAAGTAAACACCTACACGATTTTTGCGCCCGTGTTCTTTGCGAACATCGGAATAACAAGTATTTCATTCTTGGGACTCAACCCCTCGATACTGCTGTTTGCGGTGCTTGCCGTGCTTATGGGGCTTATCGGCAAAATCATCGGTTGCGGCGCGGTCACCAAAGCGTTTAAATACAGCTGGCGCGAGAGCGCAATAGGCGGCGTCGGAATGATGGCGCGCGGCGAAGTTGCGCTGATAGTTACGGCAACGGTCACTAACGAGGCCCTCGGTGAAAACGCGCTGCCCTCGGAATTTATGATAATGACGGTGCTTCTGATTTTAATTTCATCGATACTTACCCCCATACTTTTAAAGGTCTTATACGGAAAAGAGAAAAATAATCTGCCCCCTGCGGTCGGCGGCGGATCTAAAGAAGAAACAGCCGTACAGGAAACTTCGGGAGCTGAGGAAACCCAGCCCGTTCAAACTACTGAATAATAAAATAAGCCGACCGCGCTTTGCGCGGTCGGCTTTAAATTTGTTGTTTTTCAGTGAGAGAGTATCCAGCCCTTTACGTCCTCGCGGGCAATAGGCGTTATATTTTCCACGGGGTACTTTGACTGCGCGCCGCCGTAGGTGTAAATAAAATATCTGCCGTCTAAGGTTATGTATAAAGTTTCTTCGTATCCGTCCGGATCTCCGGGTACTCCGTAAGTGAATTTTTTGTCTGCCGTGGAATTAGCGGTATCGTATTTAATTCCGTTAATTTCTTTGCTCATGTTTGCCCCCTAACGGCATAAAAATCACCGTCTATATGTGCATTTTATCATTTGGATATTTTTATGTCAATTTATTGAGCCCTTGGCGAAAATAGGCGCGTTAGTTAATAAAAAATAAATTTTTATGTTAAAATTTAACACTAATCCGACAAGTAAAATTACTTGACAAGCTCTCTTTACGGTGTTATTATGTTGTAAAGTAAAAGGGCTTGACAGGAAATGGACAAACTTTCTTTTATATCCCTTTGGGACGTATACGGCGGACTTCTGACCGCGGTTCAGCGGGATATTACCGATTTATATTTCAATAAGGACCTGACCGTTTCCGAGATTGCGGAACAAAAGAGGATTTCGCGACAAGCCGTGTCCGACTGTCTGAAAAGCTGTAAAACTCAGCTTGAAGAGTACGAACAAAAGCTTCACGTTGTGAAAAGGCTTGAAGAAATTTCTTTGGACGTTTCTTTGAAAATTACAGAAGCGGGGATATGGGCGGAAGAGTTTAAAGCCGCGCACCCCGAATTTACCGAAGATATTTCAAAACTTCAAAATATTTTAGCTAAATAATAAGGTGGAATTATGGGAGCTTTCGCTTCACTTTCGGAAAGATTAAACCATATATTTTCAAAACTTACAAAGCGCGGCAGACTTACCGAGCTTGAGATAAAAACCGCCATGCGCGAGGTGCGCGTAGCACTCTTAGAGGCGGACGTAAACATTCAGGTCGCAAAAAAATTCTGTGCCGACGTTTCCGAAAAGGCGGTCGGACAGGAAATTTTGAAGAGCTTAAACCCCGCCCAGCAGGTTATAAAAATCGTCAACGAAGAGTTGATCGCGCTGATGGGTTCGGCAAACCAAAAACTGAACGTTTCCCCCAAGCCCCCCACAATCATTATGATGTGCGGACTTCAGGGCGCGGGCAAAACCACTATGTGCGGAAAACTTGCCGTGAACTTGAAAAAGAACGGCAAAAAACCCCTTTTGGTGGCGGGCGATATTTACCGCCCCGCGGCGATAAACCAGCTTAAAGTAGTTGGAAAAAATGCGGGCGCCGAAGTGTTTGAAAAGGGCACGCAGGACCCCGTAAAGACCGCGAAGCAGGCGGTGGACTACGCCAAATCTATGGGCTTCGATACCGTGGTTATAGACACTGCGGGCAGACTTGAAATAGACGAAGCGCTTATGCAGGAGCTTGAAAATATCGTCAAAGCCGTAGACGTGAGCGAAATTCTTCTGACGGTTGACAGTATGATGGGTCAGGTCGCGGTGAACGTGGCAAAGACATTCAACGAGCGTCTTGAAATCACGGGCATAATTTTGACCAAGCTCGACGGCGACACCCGCGGCGGCGCGTGCCTTTCAATAAAGGCGGTCACGGGCAAGCCCGTCAAGTTTATCGGCGTGGGCGAAAAGCTGACCGATTTAGAGCCGTTTTATCCCGACAGAATGGCGTCGAGAATACTGGGCATGGGCGACGTTTTGACTCTTATCGAAAAGGCGCAGGAAGCCGTAACCGAAGAGCAAGCCAAAGTAATGCAGAAGAAGATGCTTGAAAACACCTTCACTTTGGAGGACTACCTCACCCAGTTTGAAAGTATGAAAAAGATGGGCGGCGCGCAGGCGTTGCTTGCAATGATGCCCGGCATGGGCGGCAAGGTCAAAGCCGAGGACATCGATGAGAGCCGTATCGAGCGCACAAAGGCGATAATTCTTTCGATGACCAAGCGCGAGAGGTGCGAGCCCGCTATCATAAACAGTTCGAGAAAGAAGAGAATAGCCGCGGGCAGCGGCACTTCCGTCCAGGAAGTGAACCAGCTTTTAAAGCAGTTTGAGCAGACTAAACAGCTTATGAAACAGTTTAAGAGCGGAAAACGCAGACTTCCTTTCTAAAACCGCATATATGCGGTTTGGCTAAATCAAACAGATAAATAAAAAAATTTTTATATATAGGAGTTACAAAAATGGCAGTAAAAATGAGACTTACGAGAATGGGCGACAAGAAGAGCCCTTTCTACCGCGTAGTGGTTATCGATTCGCGCAAGGCGCAGTCGGGCGAGTACATCGACAAAATCGGTTACGTTGACCCCCTCAAAAACCCCGCTGAAATCAACATCGACGTTGAAAAGGCTAAGGCTTGGCTTGCAAAGGGCGTTCAGCCTACCGAAACGGTAAAGAGCTATCTCGTGAAAGTCGGCGCGATGGAAAAGAGCAAAAAACTTTCCGCTCCCAAGACCAACGACAAGAAAAAGAAGGACTAATCAGTAATGGATAAAATAGAAAAACTGGTTAAATTCGTGGTCGAACAGTTCGCCGAGTACAAGGACAAAATCGAGTACAAGACCGAAGAGAAAGAAACCGCGATAGAAATTACCGTTCTTTTGGAAGAGGCGGATATGGGCAAGGTCATCGGCAAGCAGGGCAAAATTGCCAAGGCTTTGAGAACGCTTGTCAAGGCTTCGACCCCCCGCGACAGTAAGAAGTATATAGTCGAAATCAAAGAAAAAGCGTAAAACCGCGTAAAAGCTGCGCAATACTAAGTCGGCATTGCGCGCTTTTTCACTGTTTTGGATTATCGGAATAATAGAATGAAAGAACCTCTAATCGTAGCCGTTGTTTTAAAACCGCAGGGAATTCGCGGCGAGGTCAAAGTCAAGGCTTTGACCGATTCCGCCGAGGACTTAAAAGCGTTTAAAACCCTTTTTATAGACGGGGTTGAGTATCCCGTCTTGTCCGCGCGCGCGCATGGCGATATTGCTTACCTCACTTTAAAGGGCATAGCCGACAGAAACTCTGCCGAGCTTTTGCGCGGCAAGGACGTGGTAATAAACCGCGAGGACGCGCCCGCTCTTCCCGAAGGCAGGTATTATATAGTCGACCTTTTAGGTTGCCGTGTGGAAAACGAGCGCGGCGACTTTTTGGGCGAGGTTACAAGCGTAACGCCTGCAAGAACGGATATTTACACCCTTTTAAAGGACGGCAAAGAAATTACTTTCGCCGCCGCAGACGGTGTGATAACCGAAATCGACGTGGACGGCGCGAAAATCACCGTAAACGGCAAGAGGTTCAAGGAAGTATCCCTTTGAAAATAACCGTTTTGACCCTGTTCCCCGAAATGTTCGCGCCCCTTTACGAGAGTATAATCGGACGCGCGGTGGACGCGGGAAAACTCAATATCGAGGTTGTGAACATACGCGACTTCGCCGAAAACAAGCACAAAAAATGCGATGACTACCCTTTCGGCGGCGGCGCGGGAATGGTTATGATGCCCCAGCCGATAGGCTCGGCAATAAACGCGGTGGACCCCGAAAGAAAGGCGCACCGCATTTATATGTCGCCCAAAGGCGCAACCTTTACTCAGGACAAGGCGTTCGGACTGTTAAAGCACGAACACCTTATTTTGCTTTGCGGCCATTACGAGGGTGTTGACCAGCGCGCAATCGACTTGTATATGGACGAAGAAATTTCAATAGGCGACTATGTTTTAACCGGCGGCGAACTTCCCGCCATGGTGGTCTGCGACTGCATAGCTCGGTATGTGGACGGCGTGATTTCGGACGGCTCGCTTGCGGACGAAACGTTCGGCGAAAACGGTTTGGAATATCCCCAGTACACCCGCCCCGCGGTATACGAGGGAGTCGCCGTGCCCGAGGTGTTGCTTTCAGGCAATCACGCGAACATAGACAAGTGGCGCAAAGAACAGAGCGAAAAACTCACGCTCGAACGCCGCCCCGATTTAAAGGGAGGGAAGAGATGAAAACAATTCAGTGGTTCCCCGGTCATATGACCAAGGCGATGAGAATGATGGAGGAGGCGCTGCCCGCCGCGGACGGAATAATTTACGTTTTAGACGCGCGTTGCCCCGCGGCGTCGTTCAATCCCAAACTCTTGAAAATGTCAAAGTCCAAGCCGGTTTTGTATGTTTTAAACAAGAGCGACCTCGCAGACGGCAGGGCGGACGGACTTGCAAAAATCATGGCGGGCGAGAATGGTGCGGCGGTAAAAATCAACGCGGCAAACGCCTCGTCTAAAAAGACGATACTTTCCGCACTGGATAAACTGGTCGCGGAAAAGCGCGAAAGAAATTTGCAAAAGGGCTATAACAAGACTTTCCGCTTTATGGTGGTCGGCGTGCCCAACACGGGAAAATCAACCGTCATAAATCTGCTCGCGGGCGCAAAGCGCGCCGTCACGGGCGACAAGGCGGGAGTAACCCGCGGCAAGCAGTGGATACGGCTGGACGGCTTCGAACTTCTGGACACCCCCGGCACAATGCCGCCCGCGTTTGAAAACCAGCGACTTGCACTGCACCTCGCCTACGTTGGCAGTATCAACGATGATATTTTGGATTTGGACGATATATCCCTCGCTCTGCTTGAAGAGCTGTATGAAAAATATCCCGCAAGACTTGAAGAGCGTTACGGGATTTCGGGCGGAACGCCGCTTGAAATGCTTGAATGCGTCGCCAAAAAGCGCGGCTTTATACTGCGCGGCGGCGAATACGATTACGAGCGCGCCGAGCGCGCGGTTATAGACGATTTCAGAAAGGGTCGTCTCGGCGCGATAACTTTGGACACGGTTGAAGATTTACGCGGGTGCTTCAATGGATAAACTAAAATACGAAAAAGAGCTTTCGGCAAAAGGCTATAAATATATCTGCGGAGTAGACGAGGTGGGCAGAGGTCCGCTTGCGGGCCCCGTGGTGTGCGCCGCCGTTGTTATGCCGCTCGATGATGTGATAGAGGGCGTTGACGACAGCAAAAAAGTTTCCCCGAAAAAGCGCGAAGTCCTTTCAAAAGAAATTTTAAAGCGGGCAATCTCTTATAATATCTGCCGCATAGAGGCGGACGAGATTGACCGAATGAATATTCTGGAAGCCACAAAGCTTTGTATGAAAAGGGCGGTTGAAGAGCTTGAAATCAAACCCGACTTCGTTTTAACGGACGGCAATATGACGCTGGATATAGAGATACCGCAAAAGAGTATCGTTAAGGGCGACTCTTTAAGCTACTCGATAGGCGCGGCGTCTATTGCGGCAAAGGTTTTCAGGGATAACCTTATGGACGAATACGATGCCGTCTATCCCGAATACGGCTTTAAAAAGCACAAGGGCTACGGCACGGCTTTACATATTCAGGCGATAAAGGACAACGGCTTAACGCCCATTCACCGTAGGAGCTTTACCAAAAAATGGCAGTAAAAAAGAACAACTCCGAGAGGGACGCGGAAAACAAAAAACTCGGAAAACTGGGCGAGAAAAAGGCTTGCGGGTTTTTAAGAAAAAACGGCTATAAGATAGTCAAAAAAAATTACGTCAATCCTTTCGGCGAGGTGGACATAATCGCGCAAAAGAAAGACGTGACCGCGTTTGTGGAAGTCAAGACAAGACTTTCGGACATCTTCGGAACGCCCGCGGAGGCGGTCAACCGCGCGAGGCGGAAAAAGTACGTTCAGGCGGCAAAATATTATTTTGCGGGCAAGGAGATTGACTGCACCGTTCGCTTCGATATTATCGAAATTTTCCGCGGACAGATTAACCACATAGAAAACGCTTTTTATCCCGAAAATTAGCGGTATTGACAATATTTACCTTTTATTATACAATAAAAGAAAGGGGATTTTTTATGGAAAAAAGAGCATACGACGTTCACGCAAAACTGAACGGTGAAATTTCAATAAAGATAATACCGGGGCACTTTGCGACCAAGCACTCGCACGTCAGCCACTGCATAGATATGACGGGCGTAAAATCCGAGCTTGGCGCGGCAAAGGCGGCGGCAAAGCTTTTGTCGGACGCGTTTACGTCCACGCCCGTGGATACGATAATCAGCCTTGAAAGAATGAAGATGATAGGCGCGTTTATGGCGGACAACCTTTCGCACGCGGGCATAAATTTAAGGCACGAAATCGCGGTGATAACTCCCGAGCTTTCCGGCGATAAGATACTTTTGCGCGACAACTTTTTGCCCTATATAAAGAATAAGCGGGTGCTGCTTTTAACCGCTTCGGCTACCACCGGTCAGACCGTGCAAAGCGGTATTAACGGCATAAGCTACTACGGCGGCACGCCTGTGGGCGCTGCGGCTATCTTCGGCGGCGAGTTTGAGTGCTCCGTTCCGTTTGTAAGCCTTTTCGGCGTAGGCGACGTGGAAAACTACAGCTCGTTCGCACCCGTTGAGTGTCCGCTCTGCAAAAGGGGCGTAAAGGTCGACGCGGTTGTCAACTCATACGGATACAGTAAAATACTATAAAATTCCGTGAGTTGCTGTGGTCGTAAAAACGCTTAACGGCGAAAATGAATTCCGCCTTAAAATACGCGGTAAAGTGCACTTCCCATAGGGAATCAAAAACCGAATTTTTAAGAGTTACACTTTCAAACGATTTTAGAAAGCTCTCGAACAACTTGTTCGAGAGCTTTTAACTACTTATTATTAGAAAGGTAAATGAAATTTATCGTCCCTGCCGTATCTAAAAAATCATTATGAATTTCTTTCGTTGATCTCATCAATAATTTTAAATATTAAGTCTTGTTTTGACGGAATTTCATTTCCGTCCTCGTACATATGGAAAAAGTAACCCTCATCCTCAAGCTTGACTATATGCGTGTAAGAAGCCCACTTCTTATACAATAATACTTTAAAAACGTCTATTAAAAAAGGCTCGATTTGAAATTGCGGGTTTTTCTTACTTAAACTCTCTAAACCGTATGTTTTGATTTCGTCATATAATTTTTTAGCCGTTTTCGTAAACTTAACGTCGTCCTCTTGCGACATAACAAAGTGCATTTGTTCTTCTCTTTTTTTACGCTGCTTCGCTTTTAACTCGGTTATAAGCTCGGCGTTACGTTCTTCATTATAGCATTTCTTATTGCTTAACTCTTTAACGAATTTTGGTGAAAAGAAGTTATTGTTATAATAAATAGCGGTAAGCCCCAACTTTGCGGCAAGCTTTTCGAACTTAGTTAAGTTAAACTTTTTATCACACTTAAACATACAAATCAAAAATTTATCGACACTACCGTCATCGATATAGATAGGATAAATATCTTTTGATTTGAGCTGTATCTCGCCGCACATATCACGGATCAAATAGCAAATATCTTTTGCGTATTCAAACCTTTCGGCGTCAAACTTTTTTATCTCTTCCTTATAGTATTTACCAAACTGCCCGAATCGTCCGCTTTGAAATTGCTCGAAAACCTTGATACTGTCTAACGTATCTTGACGGCTGTCTATCAAAACAATCTCGTTATTTTGAGCAAGAAAATAAGCCCAATCAAGGCTCTTTATCTTTTCCTCGTCTATTTGCGAAAACAAGTACTCATTACCGTTTTTATCGGTAATAGTGCAATGTGCATATTGTTCAAAATCTATATTGATTTTTTCCAAGAATAACTTGAACTTTTTAATATAATTCATTTACCGAAACACCTGTCTTGCAAATATTATGATTGAGTTAAATCACTGTTTACCGTACAATTATTATACTATAAATATGAAAGAATAGCAACTGATTAAATTTTGTAGGATATCAAAAGAATATCCTTATCTCATCGGGCTACAAGTAGCCCGGTTCGTCCACAAAGAAAGATGCGGCTTGATGACCATCTGTTTTCTTGAAATTCCTATGGTTACGGTAAAGCGGAACGCTTTTTGTGAAAATTGCGACACACCCCCTAAAATGAGTTGATTTTTAAAATTTAATCTGTTATTATAAGAACACTTCGGGCGGTCCTCTGCTAAAAAAGTTTTGGCACGAACGTCTCAATGGGAGGTAAGAAATGAAAAATCTTGTAGAAGCTATTGAAAAAGAAGAAATGAAAAAGGAAGTCCCCTCGTTCAACGTGGGCGACACCGTTAAAGTAGGCTTCAAGGTTATCGAAGGTACGAAGGAAAGAATCCAGAACTTCGAGGGCGTCGTAATCGCTAAAAAGCACGGCGGCATAAGAGAAAGCTTCACGGTACGCAGACTTTCGTTCGGCGTAGGCGTTGAAAGAACTTTCCCCCTTCACTCACCCAAGATTGCGTCTATTACCGTTGTAAGAAAGGGCAAGGTCAGAAGGGCTAAACTTTACTACCTGCGCGGACTTACCGGCAAGGCTGCAAAAATTGCGGAAGTTAAATAAGTTTAAAAAAGCTCCTGCCACGTTCGGCGGGAGCTTTTGTATTTGAAAAAAAATAAGGAAATATACAAATGTTATCAAAAGTTACAAGCTTTGCGCTTAACGGTCTTGAGGGTGTTGCCGTAGAGATAGAGACCGACATAAACAAGGGTATCGTTTCATACGACTTGGTCGGGCTTCCGGACGCGGCGGTGAAAGAGAGCAAGGAAAGAGTGCGCTCGGCAATCAAAAACAGCGCGCTGTATTTCCCCGTAAACAAAATCACGATAAACCTCGCGCCCGCCGACCTGAAAAAAGAGGGCTCGCACTACGACCTGCCTCTTGCCGTTTCCATACTCAAAGCGAGCGGACAGATTGAGTGCGAAACGGACGGCATAGTCTTTTTGGGCGAGCTTGCCCTCGACGGCGCACTGCGCGCGGTTACCGGGATTTTGCCTGTGCTGATTTCGGCAAAGGCAAAGGGTTTTACAAAATTCATTATCCCCGCAGGCAATGCAAACGAGGCGAGCTATATCGAGGGCACCGAGGTCTATGCGCTCAAATCCCTGCGCGAGGCGGCGGACTTTTTAACGGGCGAAAGGCTTTTTAAGCCCGTTCAGCAGAGAAGCTTCCAGTCGGCGAAGAGCCTTGTAAACTACGACTACGATTTATCCCTCGTCAAGGGTCAAAAGGTGGCTAAACGCGCGCTTGAAATAGCGGTAGCGGGCGGGCACAACATTCTTTTATACGGCCCTCCCGGAACGGGCAAGACCCTGCTTGCAAGGTGCATACCCACAATTATGCCCGATATGACGTTTGAAGAGTCGCTGGAAGTTACCAAAATCCATTCGGTTTCGGGCGAGCTTTCGGAAGAGGGTATAGTGCTTTTACGCCCCTTCCGCACGCCCCACCACACCGCAACTACCGTGTCGCTCTGCGGCGGCGGAAACAGCAAAATACGCGCGGGCGAAATTTCAAAGGCGAATAAGGGCGTGCTGTTTTTGGACGAGCTGCCCGAGTACACGCGGCACGCGCTTGAAAGTCTGAGACAGCCGTTGGAAGATAAAGTTATCACCGTAACGCGAGCGGGCGGCGCGGTCACGTTCCCTGCGGACTTTATACTGTGCGCGAGTATGAACCCCTGCCCCTGCGGGAACTACGGCTCGGCAAACCTCACCTGCACCTGCACTCCCGCGCAGATACATAAGTACAGGAACAAGGTTTCTGGTCCCCTTTTGGACAGAATAGATTTGCAGGTGGAAGTGGACGGAATGAAGTACGAGGATTTTTCGTCCGATACGGTTGAAGAGGACAGCGCGACCGTAAAGCGCAGGGTAGAGCTTGCCCGCGCGATACAGCGTGAGAGATTTTCGGACGAAAGCGTAAAAGTAAACTCCAATATGGGCGAAAAGCAGCTTAAAAAATACTGCCGTCTTTCAAAGGAGTGCGACGAGGTTTTACAGCAGGCGTACGAGGCGTTGCACCTCTCCGCGCGCGGCAGAGCGAGAATTATCAAGGTTGCAAGGACGATTGCCGACCTTGCCGCCTCGCCCGAAATTTTACCCGACCACATTTTGGAGGCGGCTTCTTACAGAAGCTACGACGCGGGTTCGGTTTAAAATATGTATACTGAAAGAGAAATTAATTTAATAACTTTTTGCGCGCTCGACGGAATAAGTTATAACTGCATACACGAGGTATGCCGCGAGCTTAATAAGGATAAGCCCGATTATAAAAGAATTGAGAGCGTACTGATTAAAAGTCTTTCGGCGGGCGTATATAATAAATTGAAAGCGCAGTATAACGACCCGACGTTCCGCGCCGAAGTTTTGAAAAAGCTGGATAAAAAGGGGATAACCTGCGTAACGGTTTACTCCGAAAATTATCCCGAACTTTTAAAAGAGATCGATGACCCGCCTCTTGTATTGTACTGCAAAGGCAGGGTTGAACTTTTAAAAACCAAGTGCTTTGCCGTGGTCGGCTCGCGCAGGTGTCCCGTCAAAGCTCTTGCCGATACCAAAAAAATTTCGTTCGAAATCTCGCAGGTGTTCACCGTTGTTTCGGGTATAGCCGAGGGTGCGGACGCGGCGGCGGTGGACGGCGCGCTGAAAACTGGCAACGTAATTTGCGTGCTTGCCTACGGGTTCAACTATATCTACCCTACGATGAACGCGCAGCTGCTTAAATCGGTGGAAAGCAAGGGACTTGTAATAACCGAATACCCGCCTGAGACGCCGCCCAAAATTTATCAGTTTCCCGTCCGCAACAGAATTATTGCGGGAATAAGTCTGGGAGCATTGGTCGTTTCCGCGGCTAAAAAGAGCGGCGCGCTAATCACCGCCGACCTTGCCGTGGATAACGGCAGGGAAGTCTTTGCTTTTCCCTATTACCGGGGAACGGCGGCGGGCGAAGGGTGCAACTCGCTTATAAAACAAGGCGCACATCTTGCGGAAAATATACTTGACATTTTAAAAGAGTTTGGGTTAGACTTATCCTTGCCGAAAGAGGAAGAGTTACAAGGCGATGAGCTCGCGGTGTATAATCTTCTTTGCGAAGAGGGCGATTTGTATATGCCCGTAATCGCCGACAAACTCAAAAAACAGGTCTATCAGATTTTGACCGTAATTTCGAAACTGGAATTAAAGGGCAAGGTAGTAAGGCTTGGCGGAAACGCGTTTTCCGCAATTAAGTAAGTAAAAGTTTTTTAAAGGTACTAATATGGATCTTATAATAGTTGAGTCGCCGTCAAAGGCAAAAACCATTTCAAAGTATTTAAAGGGTAAGTACAAGGTCGACGCGTCGAGCGGACACGTCCGCGATTTGCCCGAGAAAACCATCGGCGTGAGCATTACCAACAATTTCGAGCCGAAGTACGTTGTAAGCCCCGGCAAAAAGGAAACTATAGAGCGGCTTGCGCAGGAGGCAAAAAAAGCCGACCGCGTTTACCTTGCAACCGACCCCGACAGAGAGGGCGAGGCGATCAGCTGGCATTTGCAGACAGTTTTGGGACTTGACAAAGAGGGCGAAAACCGCATAGAGTTCAATGAAATTTCCCCCTCGGCGGTGCAGAAAGCTTTGACCCAGCCCAGAAAAATCAACTACAACCTCGTGGACGCCCAGCAGGCGCGCAGGGTTTTGGACAGACTTGTGGGCTACAAGCTTTCGCCCCTTTTGAACAACCGCATACAAAACGGTCTTTCGGCGGGCAGAGTTCAGTCCGTTGCGCTCCGTCTTATCGTAGACAGGGAACGGGAAATTACGGCGTTCGTGCCCGAAGAGTACTGGACTTTCGCCGCAATGTTGCAGGACGTCAAAAAGGAATATGCGCCCTTTAAGGCAACCTATCAGCTTAAAAAGAACGGCGAAAGCGTAGGCAAAGAGCTTGCCGAAGAGGTTGAAAACAAGTTAAAGAACGCAACCTTTACGGTAACAAAGGTCAAAAAAGGTGTTGCAAAACAGCACGCGCCCGCGCCGTTTACGACTTCGGGCTTACAGCAGGACGCTTCAAACAAATTCGGAATGACCTCGCCCGAAACAATGCTTATAGCCCAGCACCTTTACGAAGGTATGGATTTGGGCGGCGACCATATCGCGCTTATCACATATATCAGAACGGACTCGGTACGAGTTTCGCAGGACGCGCAGAAAGCCGCGCTCGAACATATAGAAAAGCATTACGGCAAAGAGTATGTGCCTGCAAAGCCCAACTATTACGCAACCAAAAAGGGCGCGCAGGACGCGCACGAGGCTATCCGCCCCATTAATCTGGAAATAACCCCTGCAAGCGTAAGGGGAAAGCTGGATAAAAAACACTTCAATATTTACAAGCTTATATACGACAGGTTCGTTGCTTCGCAGATGGCGGAGGCGCAGTACAACACCATGCAGATAGAGTGCGGAGCCGCGGACTATACCTTTAAGGCGAGCGGAAGGGCGTTGCTGTTTGCGGGCTATACAAAGGCTTATCAGGACGCGCCCAAGGAAAAAGAGGACGATGAGGAGAGCGCGGGGCTGTTCCCGCCTTTGAACGAGGGAGACGAACTTCTATTGAACTCGCTCTCAAAGGAGCAGAAATTCACACGTCCGCCTTCGAGATATACGGACGCTTCCCTCGTTAAGGCAATGGAAGAAAAGGGAATAGGCAGACCTTCTACCTATGCTTCGATAATTTCGGTGCTTACAAAAAGGCGCTACGTCGTAAAGGACGGTAAATATATGGTCCCCACAGACGTTGCCTATAAAATAACCGATATGCTCGTGCAGTACTTTACCGACATTATGGACGTGGGCTTTACCGCGCATATGGAGGACGAACTGGACAAAATAGAGGACGGCGGCGTTGACTGGCACAAGATTATAGCGGACTTTTATCCCGGTTTTGCGGAAAAACTTAAAACCGCTTCAACGGACGGCGATGAGCCCACCGACGTAAAGTGTGAAAAGTGCGGAAGCAATATGATAAGAAGAATAGGCAAGTACGGCAAGTATCTCGCATGCTCTAATTATCCCGCCTGCTCTAATATCGTAAGCGAAAGCGTGAACGAAATTTCGGAAATGCGCTGTCCCAAGTGCGGCGCTAATATGCTTGTCAAAAGCGGTAAATTCGGCAAATTCCTTGCCTGCCCCAACTATCCCGAGTGTTCGGCAATTTTGCCCGTAGACGCGAAAGTAACTCAGGAAAAGTGCCTTGAATGCGGCGCGGAAAATATGATTTTGAAGAAGGGCAGATACGGCTCGTTCCTCGAATGTTTCAAGTGCGGGGCGCGCCGTCCGACCGCAAGCGCGGAGGACGCCGCCGCCAGATTCGACGGCATTTGTCCCGACTGCGGCAAGCCCATGCTCCGCCGCCGTTCCAAAACGGGCAAAATCTTCTACGGCTGTACGGGCTATCCCGAATGTAAATTTTTAAGCTGGGATATAACCACGGGCGGAAAGTGCCCCAAGTGCAACTCTTATTTGATTCAGCGCGGCGAAAAAATAAAGTGTTCTTCCAAGGACTGCGACTACTCGGTAGCCGCGCCCAAAGAGGAAAAGCCCGAAAGCGGCAATGAAAATTAAAGTTATAGGCGCGGGGCTTGCGGGCTGCGAGGCGGCGTATTACCTTGCCGAGCGCGGGGTACAGGTCACGCTGTACGATATAAAACCCAAGTCGTTTACGCCCGCGCATACCGATAAAAACTTCGGCGAACTGGTTTGCTCCAATTCTTTAAAGAGCAAGGACGTTTACGGCAACGCCTGCGGACTTTTAAAGCAGGAAATGCGTATTTTAGGCTCGCTCACTATGCAAGCCGCCGCCGCAAACGAAGTGCCTGCGGGCGGAGCGCTCGCGGTTGAAAGGGAAGGCTTTGCAAAGTTTATTACCGACAAAGTCAGGGCGCACGAAAATATAAAAATAATCTGCGAAGAGGTCAAAGCGGTCCCCGAAGAAAACGCGGTTATCGCAACGGGCCCCTTAACTTGCGACCCGCTTGCCGAAGATATTAAAAAAATCTGCGGCGGCGGTCTGCACTTTTACGACGCTTCCGCGCCCATAGTTTCGCGTGAGAGCATAGACTTCGAAAACTGCTTTTACGGCGACAGATACGGCAAGGGCGGAGACGACTACATAAACTGCCCGCTTGATAAAGAGCAGTACGAAAAATTCGTAACCGAACTACTTTCCGCCGAGAGGGTAATTTTACACGACTTTGAAAAGGGCGAAATTTTTGAAAGCTGTATGCCCGTGGAGGTTATGGCTGCGCGCGGGAAAGACAGCTTAAGGTTCGCTATGCTCAAGCCCGTGGGCTTGACCGATAAAAACGGCGCAAAGTTTTATGCGGTGTTACAGCTCAGAAAGGAGAACGCAAGCGGGGAAGCTTACAATTTGGTGGGCTTTCAGACCAATTTGAAGTTTGGCGAGCAGAAGAGGGTTTTCTCTTTAATTCCGGCGCTAAAAAACGCGGAATTTCTGCGCTACGGCGTTATGCACCGCAACACTTATGTAAACTCGCCCGAAAACCTGAACGCGGACTTTTCGATGAAAGTTCGCCCGACCGTCTTTTTTGCGGGGCAGATTACCGGCGTTGAGGGCTACGTCGAGTCCGCCGCAAGCGGCATACTTGCCGCCGTCCACGCGTACAGAAAGCTTTGCGGAAAGTCCGTGATTATTCCCGCGGATACAACTGTATGCGGCGCGCTGTCAAGGCATATTTCCACGCCTTGCGCAAACTTCCAGCCTATGAACGCGAACTTCGGTATTTTGCCGCCGGTTGAAAATCCCCCTCGCGACAAAAAGCAGAGATATGCTATCTTAGCCGAACGCGCGATAAAAGATATTGAAAAATTTAAAAACGATTTAAGCTTTTAACTGTTTTTAAACGCGGTTAAAAGTTTATATAAAAATATAAAGTTTTTTTAAAAGGAGTTTTTTATGACAAGCAGTGAAAAAAAGCACTATAACAAAAAATTTATGCCCAAGTACATGAAGAATATGTCAATCGCGGTTCCTGCCGTGATTATCGGCTGGGTTTTACTTTTCTTCGCGGCGGCGGTAGTTTCTATGCTCGCAATACCCGACCTTATCGGAAAAGCGGTCATAATTTTCTTTATCGGTCTGGTTGTCGCGCTTATTGTTTTAATTACGTTGACGGTACACTTCAACAAAAAGCTTATTGCACAGCGCAAAAAGGAGCTTGAGGAAGAGTACACCGAAATGAGCTATGAAGACGCAAAGGCAGCTTTGACTGCGCGCGGAATCATAAACGAAACGGGCGTTGTTATCCCCTATATGGCGGCGGGCGGCGAGGTTTTGCCCGTGCTTCCTTTCAATGAAGTAAAGTTACATCTCTTTTCGGCTAACGTATGCACAAAAATTATCACCGTGGTGTCATTCTGCAATCAGGAAGGCATGGTAATGTCGGAATATTTAGTGGACAACGCGCTTTATAATTACATTGAAAAAAGCAATTTCGACGCGGCTTTCTACGGCGGCAGTGAAATGCTTTTCGCCGACAAGGGCGCATTTGTTAAAAAGGTTATCAAAACCAGAAATTCAAGGGGAGTAGGCTTTACGTTTATGGGCGGTGTTGCCGGTGCGGTTTTAGCCGAACACGCTAAAAACGAAACCCCCGAAATGGACGCGGTTTTGAGAGTATTGCGTAGGGAGAATATTTAAATGAGCGTAGAATTTCACGCAACAACTATATGTGCCGTTAAAAAAGACGGCACAACCGCTATCGCAGGCGACGGACAGGTCACTATGGGCGAGAGCGTAATTTTCAAAAACTCGGCGCAAAAGGTAAGGCGCATTTTCGGCGGTAAAGTCATTTTGGGCTTTGCGGGCTCGGTTTCGGACGCGTTTTCTTTAAGTGAAAAGTTCGAGGGTATGCTCAACAAATTTTCGGGCAACCTTATGCGTTCGGCGGTGGAGCTTGCGGAGCTTTGGCGTTCGGACAAAATGGTCAGAAAGTTAGAGGCTTTGATGATAGTCGCCGACAAGGATACTATGCTGATAGTTTCGGGCACGGGCGAGGTTATCGAGCCGGACGACGGAATCGCGGCGATAGGCAGCGGCGGAAACTACGCTCTGGCGGCGGCGCGCGCTTTGAGCCAGAACACAAAGTTCACCGCTGAAGAGATTGCTAAAAAATCACTCAAAATCGCAAGCGAGATTTGTGTGTTTACCAACGACAACATAAAGTGTGAAACCGTTTAAACGGCGTATATACGGCGCAATACAGCGTTAAGTTTGCGTTTAGCCTTGGTTGCGTACAACAAAGTACGCGCCCTGCGGCAAATCCGCACTTGCCTTGTCTTGCTTGCATCTCCACCGTTTAAAGAAATGTAAGACGTATCTGCGGCGCAATACCGCGTTAAGTTTGCGTTTTGCAATCAATCATTAAAAATAAGTTTTAGCAAATCTTATGCAACGCAAAAGATTTGTTTCAAAAAGGAATTATATGGATTTGACACCCAAACAGATTGTACACGAGCTGAATAAACATATTATAGGTCAGGACGAGGCGAAAAAGGCTGTCGCGATAGCATTGAGAAACCGTTACCGCAGAAGTCGGCTTTCGCCCGAGCTTATGGACGAGATAACCCCCAAAAATATCATAATGAAGGGACCCACGGGCGTGGGCAAGACCGAAATTGCAAGAAGGCTTGCAAAACTCGTCAAGGCGCCCTTTTTGAAAGTGGAAGCTACAAAGTATACCGAAGTCGGCTACGTCGGCAGGGACGTAGAGTCTATGGTCCGCGATTTGGCGGAGTGCGCTATACGCCTTGTTAAAGAGGAAAAGACGGCTGAAGTCAGCTACAAGGCGACCGCTACAGCCGAGCGCAGAATTGCCAAGGTGCTTGCCGAAATGAAAAAGGACGAGCGCGGCGAAACCGCGAAAGAAGTTTTCGAGCAGAAAATCGTGGACGACATTCACGCGGGCAAGTACGACAATACCGTGATAGAAATCGAAGTGGACGACGTTCCCAAGCCCTTGGAGCTTTCCCCCGGCGCGGGCGCGGCTATCGATTTGGGTTCGGTTTTTTCGGGACTTGGCATGCACAAGAAAAAGAAGAGAAAAATTACCGTTAAGGAAGCAAAGAACTTAATCCTTTCGGAAGAGGCGGACAAACTCATCGATAACGACGCGGTCAATGCGGAAGCTATCCGCCGCGCCGAAAACGACGGTATTATCTTCATCGATGAAATCGATAAAATCGCGGGCAAGGGCAATCAGGGTGCGGACGTTTCGCGCGAGGGCGTCCAGCGCGACATTCTGCCCATCGTCGAGGGCTGTACGGTAATGACAAAGTACGGTCCCGTAAAGACCGACTATATCCTCTTTATCGCGGCGGGCGCGTTCCACGTTTCGAAGGTGGAGGATTTAATCCCCGAACTTCAGGGCAGGTTCCCCATTCAGGTAGAGCTTAAAAGCCTTACCAAAGAGGATTTTGTGAATATCCTCACCCAGCCGCAGAACGCGATTACCACGCAGTACTCCGCACTTTTGGCGGTGGACAATATCAATTTGAAGTTCACCTCTGACGCGATTGAAAAAATCGCCGAAATTTCAGAGGATATAAATTCAACTTCCGAGGATATCGGCGCGCGCAGACTTCACACCGTTATGGAATATCTTTTGGAGGATATTTCGTTCAACGCGGGCGGAAACGATTATCCCGTGATAGACGTTGAAGTAAACTGCAAATACGTTGAAGAACACCTTGAAAACATTATCAGAAACAGAGATTTGAAGAAGTACGTTCTTTAACTGAAAGGTGGGGACTTGCAATGTTCGGTAAAAATAAAAAGGAAAAACTTTTTAAAGAGCTTGAAAATGCGGATAAGCTAAGCGCACAGAAAATCAACAAAATATACGCTAAAATTTTCGCCGTTGCTCAAAAAGGCGATGGCGAGGCTTACTACAAGCTTTATGAATTTGCAAGGGATAACTATAAAAACCGCAGGGCGGACATAAAGTATTACGACTGGTTGGGCGCGCTGAAAAAAGCTGCCGCGCTTGAATATCCCAAAGCGGTGTGCGAATATTACGGGCGCCACGGTCTGGAGGACGTGCCCAAAAGAATTGCCATGCTCGAAAGGGCGGCGGCAAAGGGCTCGGACGAGGCTTGTATTCTTCTCGCGAAAATTTATGACAGGGCTTTTCACGGATACTCTAAAGACGGGTTGGAAAAGCTGACGAAGCAAGACTGCGCCAAAAAAAGTATCGAGTGGCTGACTGTTGCCGCCGAAAGGAGCAACACGGACGCGCAAATTATGCTCGGCAATTTTTTAAGCCTCTACCAAGGCGATTTGGACGGCGGCGAAAAATGGTTGGCGCAGGCGGCTGAAAAGGACAACGCGGAAGCTTACCTTGGCTTGGCACGCGTCTACAAGAAAAAAGAAGAGTTGTACAAGGCGCAAAAGTATTATAAATTTGCCGCCGACAAGGGCAATAATTATGCGCTGGGCGGCTTGGGCGAAGTGCTTTTACTGCCCGGAATGTATCAGAATATCGATAAAGGATTGAAGATACTCGAAGAGTCTGCAAACAAGGGTAATATGGTCGCCGCGACAAGACTTGCGGACATATACGAAAAAGGCGAAATTATCCCTAAAGACTTGGAAAAATCCAAATTCTGGAAAGATAAAGTTAAAGAAATCCAAAATAATTTCGTCAAACGAAACGAAGAAATCGAGGCTAAAGCCGCCAAAGATTTAAGCGGAGACTGATTGTAGGTGAAAAATGATTAACGCACCCAAGGGGACGAAGGACGTTCTGCCCGACCAGTCCTATAAATGGCAGTATATCGAAAATACAGCGCGTGAGATTGCGCGTGTTTTCGCTTTGCGCGAAGTGCGCACGCCCGTATTCGAGTACACCGAGCTTTTTAAGCGCGGAGTGGGCGAGACGACGGACGTCGTCGGAAAGGAAATGTACACCTTCGAGGACAAGGGCGGCAGATCCATAACCTTAAAACCCGAGGGCACCGCGGGCGTTGCAAGAACATTTATAGAAAACGGTCTTGCTTCCTCGCCTATGCCCGTAAAAACTTATTATATTACACCCGCGTTCCGCTATGAAA
This sequence comes from Clostridia bacterium, assembly GCA_029054485.1. Taxonomy (GTDB): domain Bacteria; phylum Bacillota; class Clostridia; order Christensenellales; family Borkfalkiaceae; genus Coproplasma. The sequence continues at coordinate 20,315 of JAIDFD010000029.1, forward strand.
GACCGCAGGCGGGACGCTTGCGCGAATTTCACCAGTTCGGCATAGAAATTTTCGGCTCGTCCGCACCGCAGACGGATGCGGAAGTAATTTTCGCCGCTTCGTCTTTTTTGAAAAAACTGGGCGTAAAGGCGAGGCTTGAAATCAATTCCATAGGCTGTAAAACCTGCCGCGCGGAATATAACCGTGTGCTGAAAAATTACTTTGCACCACACATCGGCGAAATGTGCGAAACCTGCAAAACGCGGTTCGATAAAAACCCGTTGAGAATGTTGGACTGCAAGGAAGAGGGCTGTAAAAAATTCACTCTCAACGCGCCCAAAATCACGGACTATCTCTGCGAGGAGTGCGCCGAACACTTTAAGGGAGTGAAAAAACTGCTTGATACTCAAGGTCTTGAATATAAAATTAATCCCTTTATCGTGCGCGGACTGGATTACTACACCAAGACCGTTTTCGAGTTTGTGTCAGACGCAATCGGCGCGCAGGGAACGGTGTGTGGCGGAGGAAGATACGACGGACTTATTGAGCAGCTCGGAGGAAATTCCCTTCCCGCAATAGGCTTCGGCGCGGGGATAGAGCGGCTGTTGATAGTTATGGAAAACACAGGCGCGACTTTCCCCGAAGAGGAAAAACCCTTGATTTATATTGCGGGAATGGACAACGAAACGCGCGAAAAGGCTTTTGAAATTGCCGCCGAATTAAGGGGCAAGGGGGTAATTGCGGAAATCGACCATATGTCAAGGTCG
>JAIDFD010000290.1 GCA_029054485.1 Clostridia bacterium
CTGCTCTATCATAATTTAATTTTAATAAAAGGGGTTAAATATGTCAACCTCATTTCAACCGTCATATTGCGGCAAACGTAAGCATTATATATAAAACGGCTGGTTTTCAGCCATACTAATATTATTGACTTTGACTTTAAGCCGTGATAAAATATTTTTGTACCGGTAAAGATTGCCTTTTCGGTGCGGCGCGGCTTTTAAAGGGGCGGCAAAATTGCAGTTATTCGATTTGTCTTTCACCAAAGCAGGCGGCTATATCGGGTCTTTTGCCTATCCGTGGCAGGCGTTAAAGGGGCTGAAAAACTTTATTCTGACCCTTTCGGGCACCCTTTCGGGCGACTTTAAACAGCATGCCGAGGGTGTATTTGTACACAGAAGCGCGAAAATCGCGCCGACTTCGCAAATATGCGCGCCCTGCATAATAGGCGCGGAGAGCGAGGTAAGGCACTGCGCTTTTATCCGCGGCAGCGCGCTCATAGGCGAAAACTGCGTGGTCGGCAACTCAACCGAAATAAAAAACTCTGTACTTTTCAACGGGGTGCAGGTTCCGCACTTCAACTATGTAGGCGACAGTATTTTGGGTAGGGCGGCGCACCTCGGCGCGGGGGCGATTACTTCCAATATAAAGTCCGACCGCTCGCCGATAACAGTCAAAGGCGGCGAAGAGGTTATACATACCAACCTTATTAAACTGGGCGCTATGATAGGCGACTTTGCCGAAATCGGCTGTAACAGCGTACTCAACCCCGGCGCGGTGGTGGGGCGGCGTGCAACCGTCTATCCTCTTTCAAGCGTTCGCGGGTTCGTGCCTGAAAACAGTATTTACAAAGGCGGCGAAATTACGCCGAAAAAATAATTATGAAATCAAACAAAAGAGAAAACGCAATAAAGTTCGAGGGCGAACGGGTATCTTACCGCAAGCGCGGTTTCAGATACGGCTGTTATTGCTTTGTAAAAAGGCTCTTCGATATAGTGTCATCAGGACTGATGATACTTATTTTGTCTTGGTTCATTCTTTTGTGCCTTTTGATAAAGTGGCTTGAAGATTTCCACAACCCAGTGTATCTTTCAAAGCGCGTGGGTAAGGACGGCAGAATTTTTAAAATCGCAAAAATCCGCACGATGGTTCCCAACGCCGAGCAGATGAAGCAGCAGCTTATAGACGCGGGTCTGAACGAAGCCGACCCGCCCGCTTTCAAAATGAAAAACGACCCAAGAATAACCAGAGTCGGCAAATTTTTCAGGAAGTTTTCTATCGATGAGCTGTTGCAGCTTTTCAATATCTTCGGCGGTTCTATGAGCGTAATAGGACCCCGCCCGCCCCTTCCCGAAGAGGTTGCGGAGTACACCGAGGACCAGCTCCACAGACTGGATATAAAAGGCGGACTTTTGTGCCTTTGGCAGATTAAGCGCAAGCGTAACGAAGTTTCGTTCGACGAATGGGTTAAGCTGGACGTTGAGTATATCAGAAAGCAGAGCTTATGGCTTGATTTCAAAATTTTGGTAAAGGGCGCGTTTATGGTCGTATTCGACCACAGCGGCGAGTAAATTGCATAAAGTAAGCGTAGCATACGGTATTTAACGGGGCACTAATGGAAAAATATTTAGAAGAAACTCGTATGCTTAATTATTCTGAAAAGAGTATTCAAGCGTTGATAAGCAAAAGAAAATGGAAAGAGCTTGACGAGTTTAATCGTATTAAAGAAATCTATAATTATGTCCGCGATGAAATTGCCTTTGGATATAACAAAGACGATGATATATCCGCAACAAAAGTATTGTCAGACGGATACGGGCAATGCAATACCAAAGGCACATTGTTTATGGCTTTATTAAGGGCTTGCGGTATCCCCTGTCGTATTCACGGTTTTACGATTGATAAAAAACTTCAAAAGGGTGCAATGACGGGGATAGTATATAAGAATGCACCTGAAAATATATTTCATAGTTGGGTAGAGCTTTTATTTGAAGAGAAATGGTACGAACTTGAAGCGTTTATTCTTGACAGTCGCTACTTAAACAATTTACAAAAAATCCATAGTGATTGCGTCGGTGCGTTTTGCGGTTATGGTGTTGCTGTACGCGATTTTGCTAACCCTGTAATTGAGTGGAATAGAAATAATACATATATTCAAAGCGAAGGAATCAATCAGGACTTCGGCGTTTATAATAGTCCCGATGAGTTGCTGAAAGAGCATAGTCAGGAAATGGGTTCATTTAAACGCTTTTTGTATAGGCATTTAGGTAGACGTCTGATGAATAAAAATATCAAAAAAATAAGAAACAAAGCAATAAAATAAATTTCAATTTATTATTCTGTTAATGTGTAGTTAAAAGCTCTCGGACATTTTGTCCGAGAGCTTTCTGATTCTTAAACATTTAGTTTTTATTTCCTGATGGAAGTGCGCTCTTCGCGGTCTTTTGCGATTTGACAAGTAACGCTATCAGCGAGCTGTAAATCATAGTCGGGAAGATATAGAAGATGTGGTTGTCTATTATGCTTAATATGAGCATAGAAAGAACGGTTACTGCGATAAACGTGCGGTCGACTGTTACGTTTTTGAAGTAGCAGATTACCGTCTGTACCCTGTGCACAAGGTAAGCCGCAAGCCCCAGAATTCCGCAAGCCGCAAGCATCTGAATAAATGTGTCGTGGTACATCAAGGGAATGAATCCAAGTCCGACCATTTCGGCGGCTTGGGGAATGTCCACGAAGAAGCCAGCGCCGAACACGGGCGCCGATAAAAAGTTTTCAATACCCAGCTTCCAGATTTTCCACCTGCCGCTACCGTTGAGTTCGCCGTTTACGACAACGTTTGCAAACAGTTTTTTGAAGTAACTGAAAATCGTATCCTGTTTAAGTCCGATAACAATTATCGCGCAGATAAGCGCGAAGCCGATAATAAGCGTGTTTGCAATGCGGTTTTTGCCCTTGACCAAAAGTATGATTGCACAAATGATGTAAGTTATCACACCGCCTATCATAGCCTGACGGCTCATCGAAAGGAATGCGGCTATAACAAGCACGAGCGAGTAGAGGGTGAGTACAAAGCCGTAGCGGTATTTTCCGGCAAGATAGGTTGCCGAGGGTATGCACAAAACGAGCAACATTCCCATTGAATTGTGGACGCCCCAGCCATACATCAGTTCGCTGCGGTCGATTGTACCGTTTGTGCGTAAACTTTCGGAAGTAAGGTACGCAACCGTAAGCTCTGTAATCAGCACTATACTGAACGCCATAAAAGTAATTGCAATATCGGTGAATGTGTTTTTGCCGATATTTATATTGTCTTTGAACAGCACGAAAATTCCGAGGAAGAAAAATGCCATAGCCAAACCGTAGGCAAAATTCATCGGATCGTATTCCTTTGAAATAACGCCGTTGAGCAAAAAAGTCACCGAAAGCGCGCACAGTCCGAAAAACACGGGCGTAGGCTTAAACTTTCTTTTAACGCCCAGCATAACTATTCTGTAAAGCATCGCGCCGATGAAGAGGACGGCGAGAATTATGCACTGTACGGTGACGGCGGTCTGAAAATAGTAGTCCGAGCCGCCCACTGTGTAAGAGGGGGAGTTTGTCCGCGAAACCATTACGTACAAAAACGGCAACTGGCATATAAGCGGGGTCAGATCATCCAGCACGATAAGCATACTGACGCCCAAAGCCGTCATAATATACATATTTACCAGATCCATGCCCGTATAATAACAAACCAGCGATAAAGCGGCGGTAAAAAAGGGAAGATACCTGAAAGATAGTATCTTTTTAAACCGGTCTAAGCTCTTTGCGGCGGTAAACTTCATTTTTTCAATCCTCTTGCGTTTTAACTATTATATCCCACGCGCTCTTCAAAGTCAATTCAAGCGGTGGTTATTTCTTGACAAGTGCCGTCAAAAATTGGTAAAATTATCCATACCACCACATTAATTTAATTTTATCCACACATGATTACGCAGACATTTGAAGAGGTCTTCACTTTCGAAGCGCTTTATCGCGCGCATATGAAGGGGAGGAACAGCAAACGGGACAAAAAACCTCTCGTTCGCTTTGAATTGACCATGCTGAACCACTTGTACGACATGTATCAAAAAATTTTGAACGGCAAGTTCAGATTCGGCAATTACAGCGCTTTCGTTGTATACGAACCCAAAAAGCGCGAAATCCAGACCCTGCACTATTCCGCAAGAATTGTACAGCATGTCATATGCGACGACGTTCTTATGCCCTACTTTTCCAAACGCGCCATTTTGGACAACTGCGTCTGTCAGGTCGGCAAGGGAAGTCACTTCGCTCTGCAAAGATTTGAAAATATGCTCAGAGCGCACATCCGCAGACACGGAGTTGCGGGCTATATCTTAAAGTGCGATATTTTAAAATATTTCCCCAGTATGCCCCACAGTCAGATGAAAGAGGTCTTTTGCAAGCCAATCAAGGACAGTCGTCTGCGCGCTATGATAGAAAACGTTATCGACAGCTATCACACCCACGCGGACTATCTCAACAGATACGCTATTCCCCCACTCGGAAAGTCTGACCGCGGAACGGAACGCGGCGTACCCATAGGCAACCAGACCAGTCAGGTTTTCGGTATGTACTATCTCAACGCCGTTGACAGGTTCGTTAAGGAAAAACTCCGCTGCAAGGTTTATTCGAGATATATGGACGACTTCGTCCTCGTTCACGAGGATAAAGAGTTTGTCCAAAACGCCCTTGCCGAAATCAAAAAAATAGTCGCCTCGCTCGGGCTTTTTCTCAATTCCAAAACCCAGATTTTTCCATTAAAAAACGGCGTGACCTACCTCGGTTTCAGATATATTGTTACTCCCGAGGGAAAAATCATAAAAACGGTCAAAAAACGCACACGCACCCGTATGCGCTGGCGCGCGCGTTATATCAAAAAAGCCTACTTTGACGGCGCAATCGACAGCGAAAGAGTGCAAATGTCCCTTTCGGCTTTCCACGGGCATTTAAAATTCGGCAATACCTATAAATTGAGAAAAGAACTTTTTGACAGGCTTTCCGCGCTTGTGGACGAGGATTTCAAACTGAGGAAAAAATATGCAACCTGACGAAGAACAGCTTTCAATCGAATTTATCGAAAACGCCATCGGCGAAGAACTGAATTCCGACCATATGCCCGATTTGCCCGACCCGCCCGAACGAGACGAGGCAATCGAAGGAAAGGAGAACAAACTCTCGCGCAAGCCCTTCGTTATCCGCGACGTCGACGCGCCCCGGGATAAGGAAATGGCGGTGTTCACCCACGCGAAAAAACTCAGCGAATACATTTTCGTAATCACCGAAAAATCCCCCAAAAAACTGCGCTGGTCAATCGTTGCAAGATTGCAAAACTGCTCGGTCGACGTTATCGAAAACCTCTACCGCGCCAACTACGAGCGCGATATGGAACCGCGTTTAAATTACCAAAAATCCGCCGCCGTAAGCTTGATCCTTTTGGACTTCTTTACCGAGGCGGCAAAACGCAAACAGGCGATAAATTTCCACCAGCTCACCGTAATCTCGCGCGAAATTTCCGAAGTAAGACGGCTTTTAAACGGCTGGATAAAAAGTACAAAAAACAAATAGATTTTTGTTTAATCATAGGGCAGTAAGCTTTCAGTTTTCTGGCTGCGTTCCGGCAATAATAATGATCCTTACAATTCAAACATTCTCTCGTCCTCGGGCACTGACCCCGGTGCCTTTACGGGGGCTTCGCTGGCGGTGCGGCTGCGCTTCACTCGTTCGCAAAAGATAAGCGAACTTTCCAGATTTCAACGCACACGGTGCGCTGAACAGAAGATAGGAGTTGAAGGGGCTTACGTCCTTGCCTTTTTAAGGCGAAATTTACTCAACCGTAAAACAACGGTTTCTTTCAGGTAACTTTTGTTTTATAAGCTTATTTTAAGCGGTTGAGTTTTTTTTATTGCAGTGCTATAATTCTTTTATAGGGCAGTAGGCTTTCCGTTTTCTGGCTGCGTTCCGGCAATAATAATAATCCTAACAATGCTCAAATTCTCTCGTCCTCGGGCACTAATGTAAATGCTTACTCCGCTGCTACGCTGGCGGTGCGGCCTGCGCTTCACTCGTTCACAAAAGAAAAAGTGAACTTTCCCGATTTCAACGCAAGGAGTGCGCTGAACAGATGATATGAGTTGAAGGGGCTTACGTCCTGCCTTTTTCAAGGCAAAACTTACTCAACCGTAAAACAACGGCTGCTTTCAGGCAACTTTTGTTTTACCAGCTTATTTTAAGCGGTTGAGTTTTTTTTGCGCCCGTGTTATACTGTTTTAAGGGTGCAAGTCTTTTGGTTTCTGGCTGCGTTCCGGCGATAATAATAATCCCTACGAATCTAAATTTCTCTCGTCCTCGGGCACTTATAATTGGGCGTACACTGCCGCGTCTCTGGCGGTGCGGCCTGCGCTTCACTCGTTCACAAAAGAAAAAGTGAACTTTCCGGTATTCAACGGATACATTGACCGTTGAACAGTTTGATATGAGTTGAAGGGGACTTGCGTCCTGCCTTTTTTAAGGCGAATCTTACTCAACCGTAAAACAACGGCTGCTTTAAAGCAACTTTTGTTTTACCAGCTTATTTCAAGCGGTTGAGTTTTTTTTATTGCAGTGCTATAATTCTTTTATAGGGCAGTAAGCTTTCCGTTTTCTGGCTGCGTACCGGCAATAATAATAATCCTAACAATTCAAATTTTCTCTCGTCCTCGGGCACTAACTACAATGCCTTTACGGCGGCTTCGCTGGCGGTGCGGCCTTGCGCTTCACTCGTTCACAAAAGAAAAAGTGAACTTTCCGGTATTCAACGGATACATTGACCGCTGAACAGTATGATATGAGTTGAAGGGGCTTACGTCCTGCCTTTGTTAAGGCGAATTTTACTCAACCGTAAAACAACGGCTGCTTTAAAGCAACTTTTGTTTTACCAGCTTATTTCAAGCGGTTGAGTTTTTTTTATTGCAGTGCTATAATTCTTTTATAGGGCAGTAAGCTTTCCGTTTTCTGGCTGCGTACCGGCAATAATAATAATCCTAACAATTCAAATTTTCTCTCGTCCTCGGGCACTAACTACAATGCCTTTACGGCGGCTTCGCTGGCGGTGCGGCCTTGCGCTTCACTCGTTCACAAAAGAAAAAGTGAACTTTCCGGTATTCAACGGATACATTGACCGCTGAACAGTATGATATGAGTTGAAGGGGCTTACGTCCTGCCTTTGTTAAGGCGAATTTTACTCAACCGTAAAACAACGGCTGCTTTAAAGCAACTTTTGTTTTACCAGCTTATTTTAAGCGGTTGAGTTTTTTTTGTTGCGGTGCTATAATTTGCCCATAGGGCAGTAGGCTTTCCGTGTTATGGCTGCGTTCCGGCAATAATAATCCTAACAATGCTCAGTTTCTCTCGTCCTCGGGCACTTGGAACGATGCGTACACTGCCGCGTCTCTGGCGGTGCGGCCTTGCGCTTCACTCGTTCGCACAAAAGATAAGCGAACTTTCCCGATTTCAACGCACACAGTACGTTGAACAGAATGATATGAGTTGAAGGGGCTTACGTCCTGCCTTTGTTAAGGCGAAACTCGCTCAACCGTAAAACAACGGCGGCTTTACGGCAACTTTTGTTTTATTCGCTTTCAAAGCGGTTGAGTTTTTTTTGTACAAAAAAACGCCCGTTTGATTGACGGGCGCGTTTTTATATGATAATATAAACGTAAGACAAGGACAATGTAAACCCTTTTGGCGGTTAGCCCCTTGGGGGATATGATGAGTATCTCTTAAAGGGGGTGGTTGAATGGAATTTGCCTTCCTTCGTTTTCTCTGCGAATTAGTAGAGAACGGAGTTTTAAGCTCTTTCAGAGTAACAAAAGACAAAATTTACTTAATCATAAAAAAATAACCGCCGAGTTTAGCAGACCGTTGCGGTTATTTTAATCGATCGGGGCTAACCGTTTAAAAGGTATTTGCCCTTGTTGTTTTTATTATAGCACATATAAGCCCGAAGTCAAGCGTTTTGACAAAAATTGCGCGAATACTCCCTGAAAAATGCAAAAAAATTTGTCTAAAAACCCAAACCCGCTTTCATTGCTTATATATATATTATATGGTAAAGCCCCTCAGACTTTGTGCAGGGTGACGTAGAGATGAACGTGCAGGGCGGCAAAAGGGGAGGAAAACGCGGCAAAGCTCTGAAAGCCGCGCAAAAAAGAGCGAAAAAAAGGGAAAAAAAGGGCAAAACCACAATATATTGTGGTTGAACGACCGTTCGACCACTATTTTAAAAAAATTGTCAAAAACTCTTGAAATTTTGAATACTATATGATATAATCACCATACCACATTATCACAAATTTTATCATTAATTGTTTCAGAAATCGATTTTTTTGAAATACAAAGCGTAGAGTTACGCGGTTTACCCGCGGTCTCTACGCTTTTTTTGCACCTTAAAAGGTGAATATAAATCAAAATTAAATTACTCATTTGTTTAACAGCAGGAGGAAGAGTATGAAATTGAAAATAAGAAAAAGGAATCTGGTGACGATAATCCTGTCGGTTATCTGCGCGGTGCTTCTGGGTTGCTCCGTGGCAATGCTCACAGGCATCACCTCGCGTAATGCGTTTGCGCTCAAATCGTCGAACGACTTAGACATCGGCGAACTCACCGTGGCGAATTACGACTCGTCTAACGGTTCAGCCGTGTTCAGCGGTGAAAAACTGTCCGCGCTCTACGACGCTTTGACAGGCACAACCGACAATTCGGCAACACTCAACAAGGTTGCGGCAACCCTTGTGGGTACAATGACCTCAACCTACGGCTACGGCTCGGCAACGGTAAATCTGCCCACCTACAAAACGGCGGCGGACTTGTACGCCCTCAACGGCGGCAAAAATATTGTCGTGTCCCTTGCAGGACAGCAGTTTGCGGTGTCTTTCCTCACCACCGACTCGCGCGGACACGTTATAGCCACCTTGTGGATGACCCAACCCCTCAAAGACAGCTCGGGCACAATGGTTACGGGCAAATTCGGTTGGGCAACTGCCGCTTATTCGATTAACTACACAACCACCATAGGCGAAAGCTACATTTCAAACGCATACTCATCCAGTATGCTCAGAATGAAGCTTTTAAACGCGGGCGCTACAAGCGGCTCGGCTACCGCCTATGCAATGGGCTCAACTAACTCTAACAACGTAACCACGCGTGGTGTAACCGTTTCCAGTGCAGAAAGACTTTCAAACGTCCTTGCACCCTTCACGCTGGACAACACTGCGCTTGCTTCCTCGGCTTATGCAAATAAATCACTTATCAATTATATAGCAACCCCCTCGCAGCTCGAATACACCTACTGGCTGAGCTGGCCCTACGCAAGCGGTTCAAACGCAAGCACTGCGTATCTGTTGAACGAAGCTCTTACCAGCCCTATGAAGCTTCCGACCACTGTCGGCAAAAGTACGACTACCTTCTACGGCGCGGCAAGCAACGGTGCGGTAAACGGCTACTGGTGGAACCAGGGCGTACTCAACTACGCAACCAGTACGGCAAACCACTACAACGACTGGGGCGCGGACTATGTATGGCTTCCCAGCCTTTCCGAGACGGGCTATTCCGCGGCGGACGGTCTTTGGGCAACAGGTAAAACCACGACCGGTCAGATTAAGTTCAATAACGAAAACACCTCTGACAGTGCTACCTTAGCGGGTACAACCGTCAGCACCGAACGCGTCTGGCTGCGTTCCGGCGATGGTGGTAATCCTAACCTTGCTCGAATTCTCTCGTCCTCGGGCACGCTTGTGGCTGCTTACTCCGCTGCTA
>JAIDFD010000291.1 GCA_029054485.1 Clostridia bacterium
AATTTTTGAGGATGATCCGATAAAATCTGAAGAAACTCCCCGTAAATACCAGGCTCTATATAATTTTTCTGTAAAAAGCAAGTTATTTCCGCTGTAAATTTCAAGTTCGGCAATTATTTTTTTTCCGTCTATAATCAACTCGTTTTTAAGAGGTTTTACTTTATATTCGATTTCTGTCGCAGTATTAACTACTTTATTTTGTGATTTGAATATTTTGCATAGTACTTGATTACACATAAATACTTTATCTTCGTTTAAATCAAGCAGTTTATAATCCCTGAAACAGTTATCAAAAATCGCACAGCTTCTCTCATACATATCGGGACAGTTCAACACAACGCAAACCACGTCCATTCCGTTGCGCTCGGCAGATGACACAAGACACCTACCCGCCTTTACGGTATAACCGGTTTTTACACCGTTCGCGCCTCCGTACTTGTGCAACATTTTATTTTTATTTGCAAAGCTTCTGAATTTCCCGTTATAATTTGTAGTTGACACAATTTGTTTAAATTGTGGATTATTCATTGCATAGCATGCTATTTTGCACAGATCGCGCGCGGTTGTATAGTGTTCGCTGTCGGGAAGTCCGCTGGGATTTTTAAAGTTGGAATGTTCCGCGCCCATTTGCCTTGCGCGTTCGGTCATAACTTCCGCAAATTTTTCTACCGTGCCGCTGTGGTGAATCGCAAGAGCTGTTGCGCTGTCGTTTCCGGAGCGAAGCATAAGTCCGTAGAGTAAATCACGAATATCTATCTGCTCGTCTTTTTTCAGATATATACTCGACCCCTCTACTCCTACCGCCTCAGTCGGCACGGTAATTACTTCATCAAGATTGCAGTCTTCAATAATGATAATAGCTGTCAATATCTTTGTAGTGCTCGCCATAGGAAGTTGTGCGTCGGCGTTATGTTCGGTTAAAACCGTTCCCGTTGATAACTCCATTGCTATTTCAGATTGTGCGCTTGCACTGACGCTGAATTCGTTGGGCAAAGCAAATAGTATTGCGCCTATTGATAGTGACAGAGCCAGTAGAGCATATATAAATTTTTTACACATTGTCTGTTATTTTATGAACCAAATCGCCCGTTTTGCCGATTAAGGAATCAAGCGGACTTTCCTCCATTTTCAAAAGTCTGCACGTCTTTCCGTCGTCAACCAAAAAGCCCTGCGGCTTAACGGAAATTACCGCACCGTTGCCGCCTGCAAGTTTAAACCCGTCAGCCTCTTTGAAAGTTTTTACATCGCCATACTCTCCGCCGCCGCTTAAATTAACTACTGTAACCGATGAAAGGGGAATTACCTGCGTACCGCTTACCGTGATAATCGATTTGCCGATTACGGTGTCCGCGTCTGCAACCTTTTCTATTGAAAGCGGTAATTCGTTAAAGTCTTTTTCTTTGCTTTTCTTAATTTTTGAGTTCATTTAGCTTCTCCATTAAAACATAAAAAATAATTTTAGTCACTACCATAAGATTTATAATAGTTACAGCTTTTGCATAGTACCTGATCGAAGAATGTTCCTCGTTCAGTATGGTGTAATTTCGCAGTTTGGTATAATTGCCGTTTATCTGCAAAAATTTGTATGCGGCAGTCGTAATTCCGTTCTGAGCCAACGCTGCGTAAGCGTTTTTTTCGTTCTGCATACCGTAATCGGAAAGCTGAATTACTTTATATATGCATAGCATATTAAAAATTTTGTAAGCGTTTAGCCTCATTTTATTGAAATCCAGCTTTTTTTCTTTGCCGTTTACCTGCAATTTTCCGGGGCTGTTTTTTATCGTATTCGCGTTAAATAATCTGATAAATCTGAATACCGTTACGTTTATACTCACATATTTTTCTTCGGTATTTACATAAATATAGTTATAGACATGTATCGGGAAAACCGAAATCGCGAATCCTGCAGCAGCCAAAATAACCAGTGCCACATTCATAACAGTATTATTTGTAACATAATACTAAATATACCAAAAAAAGCGGACGTTAACGTCCGCTTTTATCTTTATGTTTGATTCAGTTCAGTCTATTTTAATAACGTCATCGTCCTTGGAAATGAAGTCGGGCAGTTCGTAACCGTCTTCTGTAACTTCCGCCTTCTTCTCTTCCTTATCTTTCTGCTGTTCGGCTTTTTCAACATACTCGTCCTTTTTGTAAAGGTAATTGCCGTCTTCTTCATCGTCCGTAAGCAACGAGCTGTTAAGTTCGGCAATCTGCGCCATGAGTTCGTCATAGTCGGGCAGTTCGTCTAT
>JAIDFD010000292.1 GCA_029054485.1 Clostridia bacterium
TATAAAGTACTATGTCAGACAAAAATAACGTCATGCCCAACAATCTTGACGCCGAACAGGCTCTTTTGGGCTGTATGCTTATTGATAATGAAATACTTGCGGAAGTTTTGGAACAGCTTGATAAAAACGACTTTTATCAGGAATCCCACCAGTATATTTTGTCCGCAATGAAAATGGTTTTTTCCGAACGCAAGCCAGTCGATATCGTAACGCTTTGCGACAGACTTGAAAGCGATAAAAACCTTGAAAAAGCGGGCGGTATTTCTTATGTTACCGAGCTTGCGCAAATTACGCCGTCTGCGGCAAACTATAAATATTATCTTGAAATAATCAACCGCGACAGCGTAAACAGAAGTCTTATCCGCGCGGCGAGAGATATTGCCGAATTTGCCAAAGCAGGCGGTGACGCGGTTAAAGGTATTCAGTTTGCCGAGGCTAAAATTTACAATGTGTCGCGCACTAACGATACGTCTACAATGAAAGATATCCGCGAAGGCAGCGGAATCGATGCGGTTTTGGACAAGTTTGAAAAGCTTGCCAAGGACAAGGACGCTTACAGGGGAATCATTACAGGATTCACCCGACTGGATAAGCTTACTAACGGTCTGCAAAAGTCAGACCTTATCGTCCTCGCCGCCCGCCCCGGTATGGGTAAAACGTCGCTTGCAATGAACTTTATTGAAAGCGCGGCTTTAGGCTGTGACGCTGTGTGTGCCGTGTTCTCGCTGGAAATGCCCGAAGTGCAGATAATCCAAAGACTTATGTGCAGTGCGGCGAAAGTCAGTATGGCGGACGCGCTCGCCGGCAAGCTTTCGCCGAACGATTGGAAAAAGCTTGTCAAAGTCAGCGAAAAGCTAAGAAACAGCCACATTAATATAGACGATTCCTCGCGCGTAACGCCTGCGGAAATTCTTTCAAAATGCAGAAGAATCAAGTCCAAAAACAACGGCAGACTTGACCTTGTTATGATTGACTATATCCAGCTTATGTCAAGCGGAACCCGCGGCGGCGATGAAAACAGAACGCAGGAAGTCGCGGCTATTACGCGTGAACTTAAAATAATGGCAAAGGAACTGGACGTTCCTGTAATCGCGCTGTCACAGCTTCGCCGTATTCAGGCGGGAGAGCCTCAGCTCTCCGACCTGCGTGAGTCGGGCGCGATCGCGCCGGACGCGGAGATAGTAAGGTTTATCATCCGTCCCGATGTACGCGCCACGGAGGAAGATAGTGCTAGTCGGGAGTGTGTCTAGGGGATGGCGG
>JAIDFD010000293.1 GCA_029054485.1 Clostridia bacterium
ACGCAAAGGCTTTGAAAGAGGCTGATAAAAACAACGTTGTCGGAAAGGGTATCGCGGCTTCCCCCGGCGCGGCGGCAGGCTCTATCGTATTCACAGCCGAGGACGCCGTTGTCGAAGGCAAGAAAGGTAAAAAGGTCGTTCTCGTCCGTCTTGAAACTTCACCCGAGGACATCGAGGGTATGAAGTACGCGCAGGGTATTTTAACCGTTCGCGGCGGACAGACATCGCACGCAGCTGTAGTTGCGCGCGGAATGGGAACCTGTTGCGTTTCCGGTTGCGGCGACATTAAAATGGACGAAGAGAACAAGAAGTTCACCCTTGCGGGCAAAGTGTTCAAAGAGGGCGATGGAATTTCTTTGGACGGCTCGACCGGTAACATTTACGACTGCCTCATTCCCACCGTACCCGCAGACCCCAACTCGGGCTACTTCGGTAGAATTATGGAGCTTGCAGACAAGTATAAGGCTCTCGGCGTAAGAACCAACGCGGACACCCCCGCAGACGCTAAACAGGCGGCGGCGTTCGGCGCGCAGGGTATCGGTCTTTGCCGTACCGAGCATATGTTCTTCGACCCCGCGAGAATCGGCGCTTTCAGAGAAATGATTTGCTCTGACACCGTTGAAGAGAGAGAGGCGGCGCTCGCTAAAATCGAGCCTATGCAGCAGGCGGACTTCGAAGGACTTATGGAAGCACTCGAAGGTCAGCCCGTAACTATCCGTTTCCTTGACCCGCCCCTTCACGAGTTCGTACCCACAGACGAAGAGGATATAAAGGCGCTTGCAAAGACTCAGGGCAAGACCGTAGCACAGATTAAGCAGATAATTTCCGACCTGCACGAGTTCAACCCTATGATGGGACACCGCGGCTGCCGTCTTTGCGTAACCTATCCCGAAATCGCGGTTATGCAGACCAAAGCGGTTATAAAAGCGGCTATCAACGTGCAGAAAAAGCACGCAAACTGGAAAGTCGTTCCCGAAATTATGATACCTCTGACGGGCGAAGTAAAAGAGCTTAAATTCGTTAAAGACATAGTCGTAAAGACCGCGGACGAAGTTATCGCGGCTTCGGGCGTAAAGCTTAAATACGAAGTGGGCACCATGATTGAAATTCCCCGCGCGGCTCTCACTGCGGACGATATCGCACAGCAGGCTGATTTCTTCTGCTTCGGCACTAACGATTTAACCCAGATGACATTCGGCTTCTCGCGCGATGATGCGGGCAAGTTCCTGCCCTCGTACTATGCAAACAAGATTTACGAAAGCGACCCGTTTGCGCGTCTTGATACCACGGGTGTTGGCAAGCTTATGGATATGGCGGTAACGCTCGGCAAAAAGGGCAACAAAAACCTTCACGTTGGCATCTGCGGCGAACACGGCGGCGACCCTTCGTCAATCGAGTTCTGCCACAAAATCGGCTTGAATTACGTTTCCTGCTCGCCCTACCGCGTACCTATCGCTCGTCTTGCAGCCGCACAGGCAAACATCAAAAATCCGAGGAAGTAATTGCACATAAATTAAAATTTAAGGCTTATTCCTAAAAAGGAGTAAGCCCTATTTTATGCAAAAAAAATTCTAGATATAAGAAAAAGCACATTAATATAGTGTCTTTCCACACAAGTTGAACACTTTAAATGATTACATTTTTATGTTCATAATTTTCGAGAGTTATCGAATTAGGTGAAATAGCAAAAGTTAAGGTTTCAATGCCATAAGGGGGATTGTGTGGACCGTTGAATGTAGGAACCTCAATTGTAACTCTATAAGCAAACTCATTATTAATTTGCGTTATTTCAGTTATTTCAGCATCGTAAAGTGCAAACTGAGTTGGCTCACCAAAATAGTTCTGTATTGCATTGTTAATTTCATTGTAGAGCAATAAAGCAATAACAGAATCAGAATTAGAATTTTCAGTTTCATAAACAAATATTGATTTTGCTAAACAAGGATTAGAATATTTATCTACTAAACTATTTTCTGCTGAAAAATTTAAAAATCCTAATATAGTCGTAAAGAAGATTATAGGAATTAATAATATTTTTTTCATTATTAACTCTCCTTGATTATTTATTTAATTTCTATTTCTTTTATCGGCTTTAAAA
>JAIDFD010000294.1 GCA_029054485.1 Clostridia bacterium
GTCCCTTTGCCGCGCGCCGTGCGGCGCGCGGCGGAGAGAGCGGGCGGCGCGTAATTAAAAAAGGAATGTGCATATGTGGTTTACGCGCGCCGCCCATTTTTTAAAAAAAATAATTAAAACTTTATTGTCGTAAGACAATAGGAGGAAAGTATATGAGATTAGCCAAACGGAAAATTATTATGGTTGTATTGGCGGCGGTGTGCGCCCTTGCCCTTGCAATCGGCGTAAGTTTTATTATGCCAAAAGCGGAAAAATTCAATGTAAACGCTGCTACGGCAACAACTACAACCACTATTAAGCCTGTACTGACGTTTGGTGAAATACGTTATGTACAAACAACAGCCGAAACGCCATGGGGTGTTAACTCTGTATCTACTCAGTATGCATTCAGTTATGCGACTAGCCTTTCGCCAACAAATCCCGATTCGACAAATATTGTTTGTAATGCTACTACCAGTGGTAATGCAGGTTCTATTAGTACAACTTATGTAATGAATGCTTATAGAAGTAAGTTCATAGCTGTACCAGTACAAGTAACATTTGATTTGCCTGCAAATACTATTTATAATGTTTTGTGGGATTGGTCTTTTAGTAGTGTTGTACAACATCAAGAGCATTGTTTGATTTACTTTACTGACGATTTCAGTTCCTTAGATAAAGTTTTAATTGGGACTTATGAGGGAGCTTGGTATGGGCATTTAAGCCCTCATACTTTCAACGACACTTTAGTTTACAACGATACTAGTAATGATATAAATAATTATACGTTGTATGGGATGTACTATGCTTATGTTAGTAGTGTAAGCAGTGGTACTTATAATTTTACATTTGATATCTCATTCAGATTTTTAGAGGGAGCGCAAATCGACGCGCCTCAAACTTCGGGTGATATAGTAGGTACTTATACTGGGAATCCGATAGAGTTTGATTTTAAGTATGCCGGTGAACCCACGGTTACAACTGTTATAGATTACAACGGTAAAACGGAGTCTATTATTTATGACAAGGCTTATGAATGTGTAGAGGTTGACTCAATTACGGGCACAACTTTCGGCGGCGACCCTATTACCATAGCCAACAGTGCTGTTGTATTAAACGGCACTAATAACGGAGAAGGTATTTTTTTACCGAAAGAAGCTGGTGTATATAAAGTTAAACTGAAAGTTAAAAATACTTTTGTTACAAGCGGTGTTAGGTTTTCTGACGGCAGTTCTGAAAAAACGCTTACATTCACTATTAACCGTAAGGGACTAACAAAGCCTACCATAACAGCACCGCAGTCATACACCGGCTCAGGATTATTGTTCACGTTAGCGAACTTTAATATAGGTCAGGATATAAGCATGGACGGCGTAACTCCGCCGAGCGGGGCAACCGTTACCGACGCAAGCGGCGGAACTCCTACGGACACAACGGACACGTTTAAGGCAACTAATGTCGGCAAATACACCGTTAATTTAAGTCTGCGCGATACAAATAATTACACTTGGACGGACGGAACAGATGTAGCCAAGACCGTAGACTTTGAAATTACAAAGAAAGAACTGTTATCTTCTACGCCCACAAGCTCAAAGACAAACAGTATAGGCGGCGCAGAGTGGAAGTTTAAAGATAATACTGTAACCGTAGAAATTACGGACGACAGAGTATCGGGCGAAACGGTAAGTTTAGCCGCCTCTTACGACGTGCAGGGCAGTACGAGTTCGCCAATTCCTCTCACCGCGGGTATGACAACGAGCGGCAACGTAACCACGATAACTATGCCGGATAATATCCCCGTGGGTAAGTACACCTTGTATATATCACTCAACGGCACTTCGGGAGATAACGGAAATTATCAGATAACAAAGAACAATACTCTTGATTTTGAAGTAACCGCGGCGGCGGTAGATCCTAGCAATTACACTTGGATATACACAAAAGACGGCGCGGCGGGCGGTACAATATCGGACGGCGACAAGTTACCGTTTGTGTTAAAAACCGGCAGCACCGTAGACGGCGTAAAGTACGAGTTATCTATACAGATACCAAGCTCGGACAGCGTTGCAATAGATACAAGCAAATACGCGAACGGTTATCAGCTTTCTAGCGGCGACAAGGTAGGAACATATAAAACGGTAGTAGCT
>JAIDFD010000295.1 GCA_029054485.1 Clostridia bacterium
GAATAATAGGGCTTGTCCTCGGCGGCTTTTAAAATTTTCTGAAAATCCGCAGGCTCCGTTTCGTCCGCGTCTAATTTTGCGTTAATTCCCAAATCCTTTAAAAAGGAAACAAGAGTTGCAACTTTTTCGGGCGAGGGGATTTCGTGTATGCGGTAAAGGCAGGGTATACCGCGCCTTAACATAAACTCGGCAACGGCTTCGTTAGCGGAAATCATAAACTGCTCTATAATCCGCTCCGAAATCGTGCGCTCGTAGTCGGGAATTACGATTTTTCCCTTATCATCAGTGTAAATTTTTGCTTCGCGTACGTCAAGATTTACGCTTCCCGCGGCGTCCCGTCTGCTTTCCATTATAAGGCAAAGCTTTTGCATAAGAGCAACCGTTTCAATCAAATCAGGGTATTTTTCGCAAGCCTCTTTTTCACCGTTGCATATTGCGGTAACGGCGGAGTAGGTCATTTTGTGACGGCTTTTTATCACGCTTTCGAAAATATCGTAGTCCAGCCTGTTTCCGCGTTCATCGAATGTCATTTCGCATGACATAGCGTATCTGTCCTCGCCCTCGTTCAAAGAACACGCGCCGTTTGAAAGGGATTTGGGCAGCATAGGCAAAACCGCATCGGGGAAGTATACGCTCGTTCCGCGCGCATATGCTTCGTTATCTACAGCCGAGCGGTACTTGACGTAATTGCTCACGTCCGCAATGTGTACGCCTAAAATATATTTTCCGTCCTTAAATTCCAGTGAAACCGCATCGTCTATATCGCGCGTGTCCGCGCCGTCGATCGTAAAAATCAGCTTTTCGCGCAAATCTCTGCGCCCGTCAAGGTTAACGGGGGCGGAAGAGGCTTTTTCGGCTTCGTGTATGACCTCTTCGGGGAATTCCGAATAAAGTCCGTGCGCGCGGATAATCGATAGCACTTCAACGGCAAAGCTTCCGCCCTCGCCCAAAACTTCTAAAACCTTTCCGCTCGGCATACGGTTCTGCGGATAGGCGGTAATTTCGCATAGCACCTTGTCACCGTCCTTTGCGTTTTTTGTAAGGTCAAGGGGAATAGCAATTTCGGGAAGCTTTGAATCGTCCGGTTGCATAACGCCGAAGCCGCCTTCAATCATAAACAATCCGACGATTTTCGTTCTGCCGCGCTCGGTAACTTCAACTATATACGCTTCGTCCGCGGTGCCCTTTACGGGTGCGGCTTTTACTTTGTCACCGTCGTACGCGCCGCAAAGGGAGTGGGGCGGAATAAAAAAATCACTCTTGTATTTTTCTTTGTCATCGGGCTCTACAAAGGCGAAGCCACGCGCGTTTCCGCGAAGAGTACCCGAAAATACGCCCGCCTGCTTCGGCGTGCAAAAACGACCCTTTCTGTCGCGCATAATCTTGCCTTCCTTTTCAAGCTCTTTTAAAACGGCTTTGGCTTCCTTGCGCGCCTGTTTGGTGTGAATGAAAGGATTAAGGTTGACAATTTCATGTTCGCTCTTAAAGGCGAAGTTAGATTTGATTTGAATTAAAATTCTTTCTTTTAAAGTCATAGTCTAAAAAAAATAGCGGCTTAAAATAAGCCGCCCCTGATTTATTTTGAATTACTGTGCCATCAAACCTACTACGTAAGCCACGATTGCAAGTACAGCAATTACGCCCAAGCAAATCCAGCTCCATTTTTTCAGCTTGCTGTCAATGGATTTTCCTCTGTTTTTGCCGAAGAAAGTTTCGCTTGAAGCGGTGATACCCTGAATACCGTCAGAGTTACTCTTCTGGAACAGAACGAGAATAATTGCGACAAGCGCGGTAAGGAATATTAAAACAAGGCAGGCTACCGATATAGTCATATACAAAGTGAAAAGTGTATCGCCCATAGCTAATAATCTATTTGCCATAATTTAACCTCTTGAATGATTTACCTGAAAATTATATCACAGAGTAATTATTTTTACAATCAAAAACAAGCCCTTTTTAACAAAATTTTATCCCGATTTTTTAAATTTAAAACCCTTTTCGCCGAATTTGTTGATAACGAATATCCCCGCGCAGACGAGAACGAGCGCAATAAGAGTGAAGTAGGACAAAAGCTGGTCGTATTCGCTTAAAATCAAAGCTGAGAAAACCGCGCCGAAAAGGGGGTTGGTGCTTTTGAAAACCGCAACCTTTGAAACGGGATTGTATCTCAACAAAAAGCCTTGAAGGGTGAACGCGCAAGCGGATAAAAATGCAAGATACAAAAGCATAAACGCCGCGCCAACGTCGATATGGGTAATTCTTCCGCCGCAGCTAAGCCCAACCACGGTTAAAGCAATTCCGCCTATCAGAAACTGATAGCCGCACAAGACGGTGGTGTCCTCGCGCCTTGAAAAGACTTTTACAAGCCCCGCCGCAACCGCCGCCGACAAACCCGAAAAAATTATGAACCCCTCGCCGAGCAGTTTAAACGAAAAAGTGAAATCCCCGCCGATATTCAAAACGACTATTCCGCCGAAGCCCAAGATACAGCCCAGAAGTTTTATAAGGTTAAACTTTTCCGTGCGGAAAATAAAGCAGGCGAAAATTATCGTGAAGAACACGCCAAGCCCGTTCAAAACGGAGGACTTTACGCCCGAGTTGTGCGCCAACCCTATATAGTGGGATTATACAAAAATGACGATCCCGCCGAGGCTAGAAGTT
>JAIDFD010000296.1 GCA_029054485.1 Clostridia bacterium
CAAGCCCTATTATTCAGTAATAAATAAAGTAATGCTAAGGTGTATGCAAAAGGCAAGGTATTCGGAAGAAAACCGCGGACACTTCGGACTGGCTTCCACATGCTACTGCCACTTCACCTCGCCAATCCGCCGCTATCCCGATTTGTTCGTACACCGCGCGCTCAAAGAGGTTCTGCGCGGCGGCAACGGACTTAAATTTAAGGATAATGCAAAACATGCGGGCATAGACTGCTCGGAGTGCGAACGCAACGCGGACGAAGCCGAGCGCGAAGTCGATGATTTGTACAAGCTTGAGTATATGACCGAAAGGATTGGCGAAGAATTCGACGCCACGGTTTCGGGCGTGACCAACTTCGGCGTGTTTTGCGAGCTTGATAACACTGTCGAGGGCTTAATCCCACTTGAATATCTGCCCGATGACAACTATGAATTTTTCGCGGAAAAGTTTTTACTCAAAGGCAGGCGCAACTCGTTCCGCCTCGGCGATAAACTTAAAATCCGCGTTGACGGGTGCGATTTCGGCAGAAAGCGCGTTACCTTTTCTATTGCGGAAGAAAATAATTTGTGATATAATATAATTTATGAAACAGATAACGTACAACAAGTACGCTTTGTACGAGTACTTCGTGCTTGAAAAATACGAGGCGGGAATAGTTTTGGAGGGCGCGGAAGTCAAGTCGCTCAGGGCGGGCAACTGCAACCTCAAAGAGGCGTTCTGCTTTATCCGTAACGGCGAAATTACGCTTAAAAACGCGCATATCGCGGTCTACGATAAGGCGGGCGCGTTTTCCACCAAGGAATCCAAGCGCGACAGAAAACTTTTGATGCACCGATACGAGATAGATAAAATAGTCGGAAAAATTAACGAAAAGGGTTACACACTTATCCCCCTTTCGCTGTATTTTAAGGACAGTCTTGTAAAGGCGGAAATCGCGCTTTGCAAGGGCAAACAGAATTACGACAAAAAACGTACCATAGCCGAACGCGATGAAAAGCGCGCATTGGAAAGACAGATTAAGGATTACAGGTGAAGTTATGCCCATTGTCATAAATAAAGAGCTGCCCGCCTATAAAATTTTGACGGGCGAAAGAATTTTCGTTATGGATTCCGAGCGTGCGACTTCGCAGGAAATCCGCCCGATTGAAATTGCGATTTTAAATCTTATGCCCACAAAGGAAACGACCGAAACGCAGTTTATGCGGCTTTTATCCAACTCGCCGTTGCAGGTCAATATTACCCTCGTGCGCACAGAGTCCTACACCGCCACCCACACCGATGCGGGGCATCTCGAAAAATTTTACAAGTCGTTCGACGAGATAAAAGACAGCAAATTCGACGGTATGATAATAACGGGCGCGCCCGTTGAAAATATGCCGTTTGAAAAGGTCGCCTACTGGCGCGAACTGGAAGAAATTTTGGACTGGACTAAGACGAACGTAACTTCCACCCTGTTTATCTGCTGGGGCGCGCAGGCGGCGTTGCACCATTTTTACGGCATAAAAAAACACCCTTTGAAGAAAAAGTGTTTTGGAATTTTTGCGCACAACCGCGTGCGCGACGGCGTGCCCGAACCGTTGATGCGCGGGATTTCGGACGAGTTTCATATGCCCCACTCCCGCCATACGATAATCTACGCAAAGGACATTCTTCACGTCAAAGGGCTGAAAATTTTGGCGTACTCCAAACGCGCGGGAGCTTCTATCGTGAAGAGCGTGGACAACCGCAGAGTATTTGTAACAGGTCATATGGAGTATGACAGAAATACCCTTAAAAACGAGTATGAGCGCGATTTGCAAAAGGGGCTTGACATAGACCCGCCGGTAAACTACTTTGCGGATAAGGAAATGAACGAGGTCAAAATGAACTGGTCATCGACCGCAAACCTCTTTTATATGAACTGGCTGAACTATTACGTTTATCAGGTAACCCCTTACGACATCAACAAAATCGAACAATAAAAAAAACCCCTCTCTGAAAGAGAGGGGTTATTTTTTTACCAGATTTCGGGGCTTACTCCGTCCGTGCCGTAGTGCCAGTAATTTCCGCTTTCCGAAGGCTCTTCTTTGCTGTAATAATAGCGCGTAGCCTGAATTAAGCAGAGGTTGTCACTGTCGGGATATTTGATTTCGATTTGCTCCCAGTCGTCCTCCGTTCCCTTATAGAAAACGGTCGTAAGATTTACGCAATTTTTGAATGCGCTGTCACTGATTTCGGTAACGCTGTCCGATAAAACAACGGTTTCAAGATTGTAACAGCTGTAAAACATAGCTTTTCCGATTGTTGAAATTCCGTTACCTACCGTCACGCTTTTAAGCGCGGTACAACCGATGAACAGGGTTTCGCCGACTGTCGTAACGCCGTCGGGAATAGTTATGCTTTCAAGTGCGCGACAAGCGCCGAACGCCGACTCGCCGATTACGGTTACAGCTTTCGGAATATTAATATTTTTAAGTGCAATACAACTTCCGAACGCCGTATCGCCTATCGAAGTCAGTCCGCTGTTCAAGTTTACACTTTCAAGCCCGAAACAAAATATAAAGGCTTTGTCACCTATTGAAGTTAATTTATCGGGCATAGTTACACTTTCAAGTGCGCGGCAATTTGCAAACGCACCGTAGTCTATCGTAGTTAGGTTTTCAGGCAGTACAACACCCGTAAGGCTCCTGCACTCGGCAAACGCCTCTTCCCCTATCGCTGTTACGCTTTCGGGAATATCCACGCAGACAAGATTTAAACAATATTCAAAAGTATAATCGCTGATTTCGGTTAAACCCTGCGGCAAGGCTATACTTTGAAGATTGCGGCAATCGTAAAACGCTCTGCGCCCTATTTTATTTACACTTTCGGGAACGGTAATGCCCGTGAGCGCGTAACAGCCGAAAAAGGTCGACTCATCGATTTCTGTAACGCCTTCGGGCAGAATAATGCTTTCAAGCAATTCGCACCACTGGAACGCAGAAGCGCCTATTTCAGTCACGCTTTCGGGTATAGTTATCCCGGTGAGATTAACGCAATCATAAAAAGCCTCATCACCGATTTCAGTAACGCTTTCGGGAATGGTCAGTCCGGTAAGACCGCAACCGAAAAACGCACCCGAGCCGATTTCTGTTACGCTTTCGGGAATAGTTATACTTTTTAAATTTCTACAGTTTTTAAACAGCAACGAAGAGAGTGAAGTCAGATTTTCCGGCAAAACCACGTTTTGCAAACGCGAGCATTCGCCGAACGCGTTGCTGCCGATAGTTATAACGCTTTGCGGGATTTCAATTTCCGTAAGTTTATCGCAACCAAAAAAAGCAGAGTCGTGAATTTCCTCCACACCTTCCGGAAGCGGTCTCGTATAAACATCGGACGCGGCCGCCGCAGCGAGAAGTGTAGATCTC
>JAIDFD010000297.1 GCA_029054485.1 Clostridia bacterium
TCCAAAAAAGTGTACTTTTTTGGAATATTTTTTAATTTCGCACTACATTTTTGCAAAAAAAGGTAAAAAAGTCCGCGCGGCATATGCCGCGCGGACTGATATTTTCCCGCTTTTTTTAAAGAATAACCGCAGTCAATGATTTTTCATTGCCTGCGGTTATTTTTATTCGACTTTCAAACCCCAGCAACGGTGGCGCTTAACGATATCGTAAGCGTACTTTTTCCAGAGGTTTTGTATATGCACATTTTCTTCAAGCATAGGACCTGTTTCAACATATTTTACGCCGAGTTTAAGAATACCCTTCATACACTCGTTCAAAACAAGCGCAACCGCACCTTTATTGTTGTGTTCGGCGGTTATGCCTATACTCATCATATCAGCAACTTCAACGTGCTTTAAAGCTTTCAGGAAAGGGAAAAGTCCGAACGGTATAATGTGTCCGCGCCCTTTTTGCAAAGCCTCGTTTATAGACGGCATCATAAAGCCGTAAGCCACCACCTTGTCGTCCTTTAAAACCGCCGCGGACAGCTCGGGCAACAAAACAAGACTTACGCTGTCTATCTCGCGCTTTTTCTGCTTTTCGTTCAAAGGGCTTGTGCCGTAAAGATTGGAATACGCCTCGTCCAGAACGTCCATGCACTGCATAAGATAGCCGCGGAGTTTCTTTTTATCGTGCTTTAAAAGGTAGGCAACGTCCAACATTTCGTAGCCGTTTTTCTTTGCGATCTTTTCGCTGAGTTTTGCAAGCCGTTCATCGGGTTCGCTCGGCGCGGCTATGCGGTAACAGTTCCAGTCAACCACTTTGTACGCGCCCAGTTTTTGCATATGCTCAACATAGTACGGGTGGTTGTAAATTTCGATATAGGTCGAGGGTCTGTCGAAACCTTCGATAAGCATACCCTCCTCGTTTAAATCGGAAAAGCTTAAAGGTCCAATTATCTCGGTCATACCCAGCTCTTTCGCCCATTTGTAAAGTTCGGCAAAAAGCGCTTTCGTCACTTCAAAATCGTCTATTACGTCAAATCGTGTAAAACGCAGTTGTTTAAGTCCCGTTTTTTCGTTTGCGCCGCGGTGCCAGATTGCCGCGACCCTGCCTGCGATTTTTCCGTCCTTGTACGCCAAAAACATTTTGCAGTCCGCAAAACGGAACGCATCGTTTGCTTTGGGGTCAAACTCGGCAAACTCGTCCATATAGAGATTGGGCACTGCGTACTTGTTGCCCTTGTATAAATCAATATGAAATTTAAAAAATTTCTTTTTATCCCTCTTTGAGGTGACTTGTGTAATTTTAATCAGTTTTTCTCCTTTGTATCTGTAAAACGAAATTATGTTACGGTTGATATTTTACCGCCCGGTCTCTTATCCCCAGCTGCCG
>JAIDFD010000003.1 GCA_029054485.1 Clostridia bacterium
TTTTTGTACGGCGTGCGTTTACGCCGTGATTTTGCAAATTACGCCTTAAAAAGATAGAAATTTCTTTTCAAGATTTTCTATAATGGATTTCGCCTGCGCGCCGTCCGTCTCTTTTGCCCAACTTACGGGCGAGAGGGGTTGAACGCTTTTCAAACCGTAGTATAAAAATCTTGCCGTCTTGTCGCGGGAGGTGTCGTTCCATTTATCGAAGAGCTCGCCTTTGACATGGTCGCCGAGCGTGCAGTTTACAAACGCGCACTTGCCGAAGTCCCGCCAGGGACGGGCAAGATAGCAGGAGTTTTCTTTCGCACCTCCGTTTGAAAAGTTGCAATTTAAAAAGGTGAAGCCGTTTTCCTGCGCAAGCGAATGGGCGGGTGCGCACACAAAACCAACGCCGCGCCTGTCCGGCAGAGAAACTATTTCGCAGTTTTTGAAATACCCCTCGCCGCAGCCGAAAATAAAATCCACGTTGCCTGAGATACGGCAGTTTTCAAACAGACCGACGTTCGCACCCTCGCAATAGAGCTGTTTTTCGGGAATAAACCCGCGGTAGCGCACCACGAGGTCATCGGGGAAGGGCGAGAGGAAGAGGGTGTCCTGCGTGGAAATAAATTCGCAGTCCCTTGCTTTGAAATTTTTTCCGTGTACCGAGAGGGCAACGCACTGCCCGACCTCTTCGGGCATAGAGTTTGAGTTTTTTACGGTGAGATTTTCAAGTCTTACGCCGTTTCCCGTAACGCAAAGGGTGTATGTGCGGAAGGTGTTGTACTCTTTGCCGTCCGCGTGGATTTTGCGGGCGTAGTCGTCGAAGGTAATTACCGTCTGCCCGCACCCCTCGCCGATAAGTGTGACGTTGTCGGCGGCAAGCACGGCTTTTTGGCGGTATTCGCCCTTTTTCAAGTGTACGGTTTCGCCGCTTTTCAAACCGTTGAAAGCTTTTTGCAAGTCGTCCGAGGGAGTGAGAAAAATCATTTTTATAAACTCTCCTTGTTTCGGGTGTATTATAGCACAAAATTTTTCGTGAAACAATAAAAAATCTATTGATTTTTGGATTTGACTATGTTATAATGTGTTAGCTAAATGTCAAAATGTAACATTCTGCGGGCGGATTTTTTGTCCGAAAGTCTAAAATATGCGTAAAAACGGTTCAAGATATATCTCATTGCGGCAGTACCGCCTTACCGATTTGTTTCTTTTTGCGGTAATTTTGGTCGTGTTCGAAGTGATTTTGCACTTCGCTTTTGAGGCTTTCCACGGCGATTTTCTCTTTTCGCCCATGCTGGCGATAACCCTTATCGTTATGATGCGGTGGGGTTGGCCCGCGATATTTTACGCGGTTGGAGACGGACTTTTATTCTGTCTTTTAAATTTAAAAAATCCCGACTTTGCACCCTATATGTTTGCTATTTATATAATAGGAAACGCGTTCATTGCTCTTTTATTTCTTATGACAAGATTTATGGGCAAGAAAAAGATAAGGGACAAATGGTACTTCTCGCTGTTGTTTACGACTGCCGGCTGGATAGCGGTGGTTTTGGGCAGGGCGATAGTGGCGGCGTGCTTCGGACTGGGCTTTGTTTCAACGTTGCTCGCGCACTTCGGCGATTTGGTTTCCTTTGCGGTCTGCCTTACGGTCGTTTTGGTAATGCGCAGGCTTGACGGAATGTTCGAGGACCAGAAAGCGTTTTTAAAACGCCTCGATGAAGAAAAGAAAGAGAAGGAAAGGCGCGACTCCTTCGGCGATGAACCTATCGAAGTGGACGAAGAGAGCCTTAAAATTCTTAAAAAAGACGACGATTTATATAATTGACTTAATTTAACTTGGGTAATCCGCGGCAACCGCCGCTGTTACATAAACTTAAACTTTTAAGTGGTATGGAGGAAATTTTCAATGTTCAAACTCAAATGTGACGACTTCCTTATCTACGATGAGGCGACTGGCACTTACAGCATGTCCGCCGAACAGCGTGTAAGGGACGAGACAGAGCGGAACAGATGGAAAAGCACCGGATTTACCTTTCTGAAAGACTGGCGACTGTATCTGATGCTCGTACCCATGATACTGGTGTACCTGCTTTGGAAGTACCTGCCCATGACCGAGCTTTTGGCGGCTTTCAGATACGGTGACTTTCAGGAAGTTTCAGACAGACCTTGGGTTGGCTTCAACAACTTCAAGGAAATTTTCGTGGGTGCGTATTCTTCTGATTTCTGGATGGCTTTCAGAAATACGTTCGTAATCGCGTTCTACGGACTTCTGTTCGGCTTCCCGCTTCCCATTATTCTCGCGCTTTTCTTCAACGAGGTTCGTTCAAACATTGCGAGATCGATTTTGCAGGTATGCGTATACCTTCCCAAATTCATCTCCACCGTTATCGTTACTTCGCTTGCCCTTGCGCTGTTTGCTAATCAGAGTGAAAGTACCAGTCAGGGTATACTGGCAAAACTACTTGAGAAAATTTCAAGTTCTTCGCATATGAAGGCCGCGTTGGACGGCAGTGTTTCCAGCGGCGTTGTGTATACCCTCGAATACTTCCGGTCGATATACATAATTACGGATATTTGGGAACACGCGGGCTACGACTCGATAGTATTCTTCGCGGCGGTAATCGCAGTTTCGCCTACGTCTTACGAGGCGGCGCAGATAGACGGCGCGGGCAAAATGGCGCAGATGCGCTACGTTGTAATTCCCAGCATACTTTCCACAGTAGTCATTATGCTTATTATGAAGATAGGCGGACTCCTTTCGGTCGGGTACGAAAAGCTTTATCTGTTCTGTCCCGATGCGGCGTTAGGCAACTATCAGGTAGCCGAAGTCGTTTCGACGTGGTCGAACAGAATAGGCGACGCGTACACAACGCGTGCGTTCGGTATCGCGGGCGAAATGACGAACAACCTCATCGGTATGATTCTCGTAATCGGTTCGAACACTATTGCGAAAAAAGCGTCCGACGTATCGTTGTACTAAGGGGGTAAAAAACAGTATGAAAAGAAAAATAGAAGCAAGCGAGCTTATTTTCAAAATCATCGCATATGTTCTTTTAATTATCTTCGCGATAATGTGCGTTTACCCTCTTTTATATGCGCTCGGTTCTACGTTCAGCGCCTGGGACTCAGTAAAGAACGGTAAGGTTATTCTCTGGCCGGACGGATTTCAGATAGAATCGTTCAAACTGGTATTTATGGATAACCGGTTCTGGGTAAACTACTCCAACACCTTGTTCGTAACCTTCGTAGGTACTATCTGGTGTCTTGTGTACTCCATTCTCGGCGCTTACGCGCTTTCAAAGAAGAGACTTATGGGCAGACACGGCTTCAACTTCTTCCTCGTATTTACGATGTGGTTCGGAGCGGGCGTTGTTCCCCAGTACCTCAACTATCAGCAGACCGGTCAGATTTTTGCGTCTATCGTCGGCGGAAGCTCGATGTACGATATAGACCTTAAGTGGCTTATCGTTCTTGCAATGGGTATGAACGCAACCAACATAATTCTGTTGAGAAACTCTTTCGAGGGCGTCCCCTCGGAAATAGAGGAAGCGGCAAGAATTGACGGCGCAACCGAATTGCAGGTTCTCACAAAGGTTTATATCCCTATGAGCAAGGCAACGATTGCAACAGTTGCTCTGTTCTTCGGAATTTCCCGTTGGAACGGCTACTTCTGGGCGTACAAAGTACTGGGCGCGGAGCAACAATACTCGTGGCCCGTGCAGGTTTATATGCGAGACTTCATTGAAAAGAACACCGGTCTTGCAGGTTCGCTTGGCGATGACAGGGATATCCCCGACGTAGGTCAGGCAACTTCAATGGTTTACGCGATGGTTGTGCTTGCAATGGTACCCATTCTCGTAATTTATCCCTTCATTCAGAAGTATTTTGCGAAGGGCGTAAATATGGGCGGCGTAAAAGAATAAGTAATAAAGATTTTTTTCGGGTCGATAACCTGATCGAAATATATAAAATAAGGAGTGAAAAATGAAAAAAACCAACAAAATTATTGCGGCGGCAGTAGGCGTTGTAATGGCGGGAACCATGGCGGCTTCAATGGCGGCTTGTACTCCCGGCGGCAACGGCGGCGGCGTTAAAAAGCTTACGCCCACAACCGATGCCAACGGCAACCTCACCTGGACTTCGCAGACCTCGCTGAATACCGCAATCGGTTATAACAGCGCAACCACCGGTATCAAGTACGATAAAGATAACACGTTGAGTGGCAACGTATTGAATTATCTCGGAATTTCCAATACTTCAACGTTTACGTTGTTCGGCAAACAATATTCGTCATCGAGTCTCAAACCCGCTTGGCAGGCTCTGTCCGAAAAATTGGACGTTAAAATAAACGATTCCTATTCGGGTAAGAACACCGATAACCAGATGGCAGAAATAACCGGTTCGGAAAACGGTTTTGCCGGCTATCATATGTTCACGGCATCGGCGGCTTCAATTAACAGTCAGGGCGCCGCAAGCAACCTTCTGAATATTGCAGACTACCTTGAGTATATGCCCAACTATGCGGCGTTCCTCAAAGCATATCCCAACGTACAGCTCTCGCTCACCGCGGACAAAGACGGCGCAATGTATATGCTTCCTTACTTCGACGGTAACGATGATATTGAAAAATACGTTCTTTTAAGAAAGGACATCGTTGAAACCCTGCTCGACAATGCTTCGGTTAATCTCGAAGGCGGCATAACCTACGCAACGCAGGGCTCGAACAAGGGACTTACCACAACTTCGGCTTCAATCGAATCCTTTATGGGTCAGACTCAGGCGGATAACTACACGGTAGAAGTTACCAATCCCGACATTATGACCGGAACCTCTGCGGTAGGCAGCTACAAGAGCGAAGTTTTGGCTCAGTACGCGAGTGAAGAAACCGCACGCGACCCCAATGCTCTTGCAACGGTTACGGTAAACTACGGCGCGGCTTTAACCGCGGCACAGAACAGCACAACTGCTCTCGGTGCGGCGATAAGCGAAGCGGCAGGCAAGGCTTATACGGGAACCAGCGGTAACATCGTTGATTTACAGAACTTTGCAATAAATGAAACAAACGGCACCGTCAAGGGCGGCGCGCTTCTCAAAATTCTGAGAGAGTATATCAAGGTTGCTTATCAGGATAAAGACGGCGGTCAGTTCTACACCAAGCTTTCTGACGTATTCAACAGCGCATACGCGGCTTGGGACGTTGACCTCTACGTAGCTCTCGGCAGATGCTTCACAACCTGCGGCGATCTTTTGAATACACTTTCTACAACGACTGTAGCAAGAGATGCTTCCAAACTCTATCTTCTTTCCGGACGTAGAAATATATCCCAGAGACTTAACGACGTTATTTCGTTTGCCGGCGAGCTTTACGGCGTTCGCGGACTTGAATCGAGATATCAGTACAACTATATCACCGAAGACGGCACGCTTGCAGACGCGCGTAACGATGAGGCAACTTACGATGCTCTTAACAACATGAACAAACTCGTAAAAGAGGGACTTCTTGTAGGTTGGAGCGCTTCGGACCCTCTCGGCGAAGAAGATAAGGGAACTGCGTCCGACGCAACCGCCGGTGTTCAGACCCTTTCGTTGCATGACTACGTTCAGACCCAAACCGCATACATGATTGGCTCATCGTCTAGAAACGCCAACATTACCGGTCCCGTGCTTACACCCGTTTCGAGATGGGATACGGACGGCGACGGCGAATACGACAGAACTATGAGATTCACCGAAAGCTGGCGTGGAGTAAAGAACACCGGTTGGGCAATCTCTTATCAGGCTGTTAAAAACGACCCCAATGCACTTGCGGCTTGTCTCGCATTTGTTGACTACTTCTTCTCTAACGACGGTCAGATTCTTATGACCTACGGTCCTCAGTCCGTAAGGGGCAACAGCACTTCGACGACCGATACCGATGGCGGCTTCTGGTACGGCACCGAAGCGAATATTACCTTGGAACAGGCAATCGAACAGGAAATCGTCGATACCTACGATGGCAAACAGTATTTTGTATCCGGCGAAGCAACGGCTGAGTACTTCTGCTATGAAAACAAACTTTATTCGGGTACGCTTTATAAAGGTAAACAGATTCCCGTTATGACTGATATATCGGTCGATATGTTTAACAAGCTGGGTAAAAATTCGTTCACCAACTACGCGCGTTACTATATCGGTTCCGCTCTTAATATCGGTAACAAGGACCAGGGCTTCGAATACCAGTGTACGGCTAACTGCGGTATCGTAGGCGCAAATATCGTCAACATCGCGCTTGTAAACGGCACTATCGAACACGTTGTACAGCAGGTACCCGTTCTCGGAGAAAACCTCAGCGCAGATCAGAAGTATTCCAACTGGAAGACTATGACTGCTTCGATGCTTCCTTTCGAGACCTACTATAGCGACCTTATTAACCGCGCACCTTATAATATCATCACCGGCTTCAACGCTTCGTCTTCGTTGTTCCTTGCTACAAATAGCAGTAACTCGACCAACCTTATGATAGACGTAGTGACATACGGTTACGGCAACGGCACCATTCATAACGTAACGCCCGCTGTTGCAATGCCCGCAGACGCGGCAGCTATAATTGCTTACCTCAACGGTTTGGGTAACACCAACGAAGGTATGATGGACTTGATTGAAGAGTTTATGGCGGACGCTTGGCTTATAGCTGTAAACGCTTATCATGCCGATTAATAAGAAGTAAAACTTGCAGTAAAAATCAAATAAAATAATTTTTGTACGCGCCCGCTTTCGGGCGGGCGCGGCACAAAAAAATTTGGGGAACTTGACATGAAGACTCAAATGAGATTTCAAAAATACTTAATTCTCGTGACATTAATCGTTGCGGCGTTAAGTTTCGTCTACGCTCTTTCTTTCTGCGGCGGTACGATTTACCAGTATGAGATTTATTACGACCCCGGCAGAGATATTGAAACGTTTGAAGGCGTCAGAGCGTTGTACAATGCATCACAGACGTATAACGACATTTTAATATGGCTTACGATAGTATTCATTTTAGTCGTTATAATCAATTACATTATGGCAACGCAGAAAAGACGCAACTACTACGTAACGAATTACATATCGATTATACTTACGATTGTATACGCAGTAGCATTGGCGGCGGTAATCGTACTGTTTGTCGTACAGACCTATTCGCTGTTTATTTTAATCGATAGAGAAAGTGTTGAAGCTGTTTATAACAGAACTATCGGTGGTTTCAAGTATTCAACGATTAACTTTATAATGGGCTATGTAATGGCGGGAGTGCTTATCGCAAACGCGTGCCTGCTCATTTTCAACCTTGTTTGGAAAGTTAAGCTTATGAAAGGCGAAAAGAAACTGCTTGCCCGGCAACCCGCAAAGAGCGAAGAAGTAATTGAGGAGGCAGTGTAATATGAAACAGCTTACACCTAATCAGCAGATAATTGCCGATGATATTCTCCGTTATAAGAAGAATAAGCTCGCGCAGATTTTAGCTATTTTGGGCATCGTTTTCAACTGCCTGTACTTCTGCCTGTTATATGCAATTCCCGATGCAAATATGTGGAAAGTCGGACTTGGCGTTTCTATAGTGCTGACGCTGGTACTTTTGCTTGTGGTATTCCTTTCGTCCGAGGGCGTAAAGGGTTATAACTATAAATTCAGCATAGTGCTTTTGGTTGTTGCTATGTTCCAGATTGCAAGGATATTCTACTATCCTTTGAAGGGCTTGCAGGCAAACACGCTTCAAGGCATAGGTTACTTCGGATATTATCCCAATTCCAGCGGAGTTTTCTTCGCGCTGTTGATTGTTTGGCTTTGCGCTTCGGCGGCGTGCCTGATTGCTTCGGCGGTTATCGGCTGGATTTATTCGGCAAGACTTGCAAAATTCCAGAAAGCTCTCGACAAAGAAGAAATTTCGGTTGAGCAGACATTGAAGGAAATGGACGCCGAGGACGAGGCAAACGCACTCAAAGTGGATTCAAGCGTAGAATTGGATTTTGAGGAGGAAAAATAATGCCTGAAGTAAATATTCAACATTTAGATAAAATATACGATAACAAGGTTCAGGCGGTATTCGACTTCAACCTGGACATCAAGGACGGCGAATTTATAGTTCTCGTAGGACCCTCCGGTTGCGGAAAGTCTACCACGCTCAGAATGGTGGCGGGACTTGAGGACATAACCGAAGGAAATCTTATTATCGATGGCAAGGACTGTACCCGCCTGCCCCCCAAGGACAGGGATATAGCGATGGTTTTCCAGAACTACGCGCTGTACGGTCACATGACTATATACGAAAACATGGCTTTCTCGCTCACTCTCCGTAAAGAGAACAAAGAGGTAATTCACAGAAAGGTTATGGCGGCGGCTGAAATTCTCGATTTGAAGAGCCAGCTCAACAAAAAGCCCAAACAACTCTCCGGCGGTCAGCGCCAGCGTGTTGCAATGGGACGTGCGATTGTCCGTAACCCCAAAGTTTTCCTCTTTGATGAGCCCCTTTCAAACCTCGATGCAAAACTGAGAGGTTCGATGAGAAGAGAGCTTATCCTGTTACATAAAAAACTGAACGCAACGATTATGTACGTTACCCACGACCAGACCGAAGCTCTGACCCTTGCGGACAGAATAGTCTGTATGTCAATGGGACACGTTCAGCAGATAGGCAAACCTATCGAGCTTTACGAAAAACCCGCAAACACCTTTGTCGCGACCTTTATAGGACTTCCTCCTATGAATATGTTTGAAGGCAGAATTCAGGGCGGCTATTTCAAGAGCGACTTGTTCGAGTACCCTCTGAGCGAAAAGCAGATTATGCAACTCAAAGAGTATGAGGGCAGGGAAGTAATTTTGGGCGTTCGTCCCGAAAACGTAACGCGCGATGGCTCGGTTAAATTAAACATTACCAACAACGAAAATCTGGGTATGAACACCCTTGTGCACGGCAAGGTCGGCGGCGTAAAAAACGTAGTCTGCAAATTTGCCGAGTGGTGCAACTATAAAAACGGCGACGATATCAATATCGGTTTCGACCCCGCAATGATGCACTTCTTCGAGATGCCCGAAGGCGATCAGCCCGGTAAGGCGATAGTTAAGGAGGGATAAAGATGGAAGAAATCGAAAAGGTAGTGGAAGCTGCCGAAGTTCAGCCTTCCGAAGAAAAGCAACTTTCCAGATCCGCAAGGGCGGGTGCCGCAATTAAGGAATGGTTCAGAAAGTTCACCGTTAAACTTAAACACAGACCTATGAACATTGCGTTCTTCGTTCTGATTGTTTCTGCTATAGTTTATCTGTGTTCACTGGGCAACTATTCGCAGTCCGCTCTCAAATATCAGGTTGTTGACTGGCTTGGACTGAGTATTTTCGTAAATACTCTGTTCTGCATACTGTCCCTTCTGTTGTTTATGAACTCTTTCCCCAAGCGTTCAAAAAAGCCCAAGGTAGTAATGCTCATTCTGTTCTTCCTGTTTATTGCGGCAATGATTACGTTCGACGTTCTGTTCTACGTCCGCGCAGGAAACGCATATAACAACGACCTTTCTAACCCCGACTGGGATCCGGCAATCAAAGCCGAAGTGCAGAGCTATATGCTACCCGCGCTCAATTCGGCGATTGCGCACATCGTTCTCATCGGACTCGGCGCAATCCTTACGGCGACCTATCCTCTCTACGGCAAACTTCTCAATAAGATCAACACCAAAAAGGTTATCGAGTCTACCGAACTCAAAGAGGTTATCGAGACCGAAGACGAGTAATATTTTCTCAATAAAATTAAAAGTAATTTAGCCGGCAAAAATTATTTTGTCGGCTAAATTTTGAAAAGGTAAACCATGGCGAAAAAGAAAAAGAAGTTTCAGGAAACAACCATAGAAAATTATTACGACCTGAAGCTTGATAAAATAGACGAGCTTGTCGCCGCACTCAAAGACGAAAGCCCCGCCGAAAAAACGGAGATAAGCTATAACGTTGCGGAAATCACGGGCGATGACCGCGCGAAAAACCGTAACAAGGAATTTGACCCCTACAAGGTTGACAAATTTTCAAGAATACCCGCCTGGGTTAAGGCGCTGTTTATCAAGTTCTGGTTTGCGGGCTGCGCTTGCTACTTCGTAATGTTCGGGCTCAAAATAGACGATCTGGACAAGCTCGTTATCCTAGGCGCGGTCTTGGGTCTGATTGTGGACGTTCTCGTCAACCCCCTGTTCAGGTTTATGGAGTCGGATAAAAAGGAGTACAACGCCTTTATGATGTTTCCCTTCCGGTTCAAGGCTTTCTGGACGTTTTTCACCAATTTGATTTATTACATTGTCGTAATAATCTGCGTAAATTATTGCTACGTTGGGCTTAACAATTTAATTAATTTAATTTCAGGCACCCAAAATGAGTTAAAAGTGGGTGTAGAACCCTTGCTTTTTGGAGTGTTTGCCGTTATAATTGATATGATTTTCATCGGAATCAAAGACGGAATTGTCATACTGATTAAAAAACGCAAAAACTCAAAAAAAGAAGAAGGTACTTTAAATGTTTAAAAAATTGTTCGTTTCCTCAACGACCGCTTGTTTCGAGCTTAAAAATACGACCCCCTATCACAGCCCCGCAAGTTATCACGTTCTTTTGAACGGCAAAGTTGCGGGCGTGTTCGATACCAACGTGTTTTCGCTTTATAATCTCGAACCCGACAGCGAGTACGCGGTAGAGGTTGCGGGCAGCATTTTAAAATTCAGAACCCTTGCCGAAACCGCGGTTATAGACGTAATCGCGTTGGGTGCAAAGGCAGACGGCGTTACGGACGATACCTATTACGTCCAAAAGGCTATAGGGCGCTGTCCCGAAGGCGGCAGGGTGCTGTTCAGAGAGGGTACTTACCTCGTCCGTCCTTTAAGCCTTAAAAGCGGTATCACCTTAGAGCTTAAAAAGGGCGCAACCATTTTGGGCGATGAGCGCGAAACGAGCTATCCCTTTATTCCCGCGCGCAACCCCTATTCAAAAAAGGAAGAAGTTTTGGTAACGTGGGAGGGCGAACCCTTCGACTGCCATATGTCGCTTATCCACGGTCACAAGGTAAGCAATATTATGATAGTGGGCGAGGGCACGATTAACGGCAACGCCGATAAGTCCACCTGGTGGGACAGACCCAAGGGAAGAGCGGTCGCGCGCCCCAGACTGGTATTTTTGAACAAGTGCAAAAATATCCGTATGCACGGCGTAACCTGCAAAAATTCCGCAAGCTGGAACCTGCACCCCTATTTTTCAAAGAATATCAGTTTTTACGACTTGAAGATTGAAAATCCCTACACCGCGCCCAACACGGACGGTCTCGATCCCGAGAGCTGCGACAAGGTCGACATAGTCGGCTGTAAGTTCAGCGTGGGCGACGACTGCTGTGCGATAAAATCGGGCAAGCTGTATATGGGCAAGACCTACAAAACCCCCGCAAGCCGTCACACCCTGCGCAATAACCTGTTTCAGGACGGTCACGGCGCAATAGTTCTGGGCAGTGAAATGAGCGGCGGAATACGCGATTTGACCGTGTGCCAGTGCCTGTTCAGACATACCGACAGGGGTCTGAGAATTAAGAGCAGACGCGGCAGGGGCAAGGACGCGATTATAGACGGCGTAGTTTTTGAAAATATCAAAATGGAAAACGTAATTACGCCGCTTGTTATAAATATGTACTACAACTGCGACCCCGACGGAAATACAGAGTACGTCTGGACGCGCAGTAAAAATATGCCGGTCGACGACCGCACGCCCTACCTCGGCAAATTCGTGTTCAAGGACATTGTATGCGTGGACTGCGAGTGTATGGCGGGCTACTTCGACGGACTTACCGAACAACCCATTAAAGAGGTGGTTATCGAAAACGTCTTATTCTCGTTCAAGGAGGACGCAAGGGCTTACGAACCCGCTATGCTTTTGGGCGTGGACGCCTACTGCAAGGCAGGTCTTTACGTTGACAACGTTGAAAAACTCATTCTCAAAAACGTTACCTTCGAAGGGGTCGAGGGCGAAAAAATCATCAAAAAGCACCTCGGTCAGGTTATCGGGGAATAAATACAAATTCATAGATAAAGGGGAAAAATATGGATTACACGCTTATAGACAAGTATATTGACCGTCTTATAGACGATTCCACGCCGGACAAGCCCGTTTGGAATATAGAAAATATCAAACACGGCAAGCCCGCAGGCTGGAACTACATAGACGGCTGTATGATGACTTCGCTTTATACTATCTACCTTTTGACGGGCAAGAAAAAGTATATGGATTTCATCGACGGGTTTGTGGACTATTACGTTTTCGAGGACGGCTCGATACGCGGCTACGAAAAGGATACCTACAACGTCGACAATATCAACGAGGGCAGAGTACTTTTCGACTTGTACCGCGAAACGGGCAAGGAAAAATACAAAAAGGCGATAGACCTTTTGTATAGTCAGCTCCAAAGCCAGCCGAGGACGGCAATCGGGAATTTCTGGCACAAGAAAATTTATCCCGATCAGGTCTGGCTGGACGGACTGTATATGGCGCAGGTGTTCTACACCCGCTACGAAACCGAGTTCAACGGCGGCAAAAATTTCGGCGATATAGTCAAGCAATTCCAAAACGTCTACGACAATATGTACGACAAGAAAAAGCGGCTCTATTACCACGGTTGGGATTACTCCAAAACCGCGTTCTGGGCGGATAAAAAGACCGGTCTTTCAAAGAGCTTCTGGCTCCGCTCGGTCGGCTGGTACACCGTGGGACTTGTAGACGTAATCTGTTACCTTTCAAGCGGAGCGAAAGAGGCGAAAGCTCAGCTTACCAAAATTTTAAAGGACACCTTAGAGGGACTTGAACAGTACATCGATAAGGACGGCAAAATGTTCTGGCAGGTCGTAGACCAAGGCGGAAGAGAGGGCAACTACCTCGAAACTTCGGGCAGTGCGATGATTGCATACGCTATGATGAAGGGCGCAAGGTTCGGGCTGGTCGATAAGAGATTTGCCAAAATCGGCGAGGAAGTTTTCAACGGAATCTGCAACAAATACCTTTCGGAAACGGACGGAAAGTTAAACCTCGGCGGCATCTGTCTTATGGCTGGACTTGGACCCGAAACCAACAGAAAGCGGGACGGCTCGTACGAGTATTACATATCCGAACCCGTGGTTGAAAACGATGCAAAGGGTACAGGACCTTTCGTAATGGCTTATACGGAAATTAATCAGTTATAAAACACAAGGGCTTTGCCAAATCGGCAAAGCCCTTTTTACTTGTATTCGGTGGGGGAAACCCCGAAGTATTTTTTGAACACGCGCGAAAAGTAGAGCGGTTCCGAAAATCCGCACGCCTCCGCAATCTGCGACACCGTATAGCCCGAGTACTGGTTAGAAATTCCGCTCTTTATAATGCACTCGGCAAGCTGCATTCGCTCGCGGGTTAAAAACTCGCGCGGGGTTACGCCGACCTCTTTTTGGAACAGCTTTCGCACATAGTCGTAGTTTAACGGCAGTTTTTTTATCGTCGCCTCTAACGAAAAAGTCACGTTTGAAAGGTTGTTCAGAATTTCCGAGCGCACCGTCTGCGTAACGGGCGAGTAGTTATTGTCTTCCGCAAACGCGGTTGCAAAGCCGGTCAAAAGCCCGCCGAGCGCGGATAAAATAAGCTGTTTTTTTGTGAGTTGCGACTGCGCGTAAAAGCGCGCCTGCTCCGCAATTTTGGCAATTTCGCCGCGCACGTCCGGGATTACGGTAATTTCGCTGAAAGGAAACGACGCCTGTTCGACGCGGATAACCGTTGCTTTACCGCAGTCTACGCGGCATTGTGTCA
>JAIDFD010000030.1 GCA_029054485.1 Clostridia bacterium
CCGTTACGTCGGCGGGATTTACGCCGTAAATTCTGCCAGCCTGACCGAGAGTGAGGGGGCGCACGCGTTTAAGCTGTTCGCGCGCCTCTATTCTCAGTCCGTTTATCTTATCGTAATCGATATCGGGCGGAATGGGACGCTGTTCAAGCTTTTTCGCCTTTTCAATCTGCTGTGCGTTTTTCTTCAAGTAACCCTCGTACTTTACCGTGGCTTCAGCGGATTTCAAAATTTCACGCGGTATGCCGTTGAGAATATCAAAACTTCCGCAAATGTCAAATAGGGAAGCTCCGCGCCGTATCAGGTCGGCGTAAGTTGCGCATGTCGTACCCTCGATATTCCGCGAGGTCATAAATTCCTGCAATTTCGCTCTGTCTTTTATCCGTTCGTTCAAAGCGTTCAGCGTGCCTTCAAACGAATTTTTCCGCTCTTCAAACCGTTTGCGCCTTTCAGCGGTGTAGAGGGGCGTATCCGCGATTTTCGGCGTCAGTCTGAAATCGGCGGTGTCCTGCCTCAGACAAATTCTGTACTCCGCGCGGGAGGTCATTATGCGGTATGGTTCTTCCGTGCCCTTGGTTGTCAAATCATCTATCAAAACGCCTATATACGCCTCGTCGCGACCGAGTATAAAGGGTGGCTTTTTCAAAATTTTAAACGCCGCGTTAATGCCTGCAATAAGTCCCTGAGCGGCGGCTTCTTCATAGCCCGAAGTGCCGTTAATCTGTCCCGCCGAGTACAGCCCCGAAATTTTTTTGTATTCCAAAGTGGGGTACAAATCGAGAGAATCTATACAGTCGTACTCTATCGCATAGGCGTAACGCATAATGTCGCAGTTTTCAAGCCCTTCAACCGAGCGGTACATTTCTCTTTGTACCTCGTGCGGCATTGAAGAGGACATTCCCTGAACGTAAATTTCGTTGGTGTCAACGCCCTCGGGTTCCAAAAATATCTGGTGCCGCTCTTTGTCGGCAAAGCGCACGACTTTTGTTTCGATAGAGGGGCAGTACCTCGGTCCCGCCGATTTTATATCTCCGTTGTAGAGGGGCGAGCGGTCAAGATTTTTTAAAATAGCTTCGTGTGTGTGCGCGTTGGTGTACGCGAGGTGGCACACGGCGGTATTTTCAGAGGGGGTTTCGTTTAAGAACGAGAATGCGGGAACGCCGCTTTCGCCCTCCTGCAACGAGCATTTTGAAAAATCCACCGTCCGCCCATCGAGTCTTGCGGGGGTGCCCGTTTTAAACCGCCTTATCTTAAAGCCGAGCTTTATAAGACTTTCCGTAAGTTTTGTTGCGGGCGCAAAGCCCGAAGGTCCGCTCTTTTGCCGTACTTCGCCCGTGACTGTTTCGGCGTTAAGATAAACGCCCGTTGCGATAATCACGGCTTTTGCCTCGATTACGCCGCCGTATGTCGTTAAAACTCCCGTAACTTTTCCGTCTTTTGTAAGAATTTCCGCCGCCTCGCCCTGAATTATTCTGAGGTTTTCGGTGTTTTCTATAGTGCGTTTCATTTCGCGGTGGTAAGCGTTTTTGTCGCACTGGCAGCGCAGGGATTGGACGGCTTCACCCTTGCCCTCGTTCAGCATACGCATCTGTATTGCGGTCTTGTCGGCGTTTACGCCCATTTCGCCGCCCAGCGCGTCTATTTCTCGGACGAGGTGTCCCTTGCCTGTGCCGCCGATTGAAGGATTGCACGCCATAAAAGCTATGCTGTCCAAATTCAAGGTCAACATACAGGTTTTAAGGTTGAGCCTAGCGCAAACGAGCGCGGCTTCGCACCCCGCATGTCCCGCGCCGATTACGGCAATATCAAATTTTCCCTCTGAAAAATTTTGCATGTATCTCTGTATAATTTTATTGCCCGATTTTATTCGGGCAATAGTATAAATATCTGATTGAAGTTTATTTTTTCAAAATTATGTTTTTAATGTCATCGACGTCTTTCGCGATTTTGTCGTTCACGCGGAGCATTTCATCGACCTTGTCGCGCGAGTACAAAATGGTTGTATGGTCGCGCCCGCCAAGCTCTTTTCCGATAGAAACGAGGGGGAGGGATAAAAGTTCGCACATAAGATAACAACAAATCTGGCGGGGGATAACGATTTCCTTTTTCTTGCTTTTGCCGAGTATGTCGTTTTTGGAAATACGGTAAAAGCCCGTAACCGCCGAAATAACGCTGTCCGCCGTAATCTCTTCCTTGCCCTCGGAAACCGCCTCGTTCATCGCGTTGCGCGCAAGCTCAACAGATATGGGTTCTTCGTGCAGTTTTGAAGCGAATATAACTTTTGTCAGCCTGCCTTCAAGTGTTCTTACGTCGTCGCCCGAATCCTGCGCGAGGAAAGTCAGAACGTCGTCCGGAACAAGGCATTTCTTTTCATAAGACTTGCGCTTTAAAATCGCAATCTTGGTCTCGAAGTTGGGGGGGAGTATATCGAACAGAAGTCCGCCCGAAAAGCGCGTTCTGAGTCGTTCTTCCAAAGCCGTAAGTTCTTTGGGGTGGTGGTCGGAAGAAATGACTATCTGCTTGCCCTTTGAAACCAATTCGTTAAAGGTGTGGAAAAACTCTTCCTGAACAGCCTTTTTATTTTCAATGAACTGAATATCATCGATAATAAGAACGTCCGCGTTGCGGTAGTATTGCCGTAAGCGTATGCTCTTGTCCCTTGCATCGGGACCGCGGCTCGTAAACATAGTGTCGATAATTTCGTTTACGAACTGTTCGCTGGTTACGTAAATTACCTTTGAGTTTGGCTTGTCCTTGATTACCTTATTTGCAATCGCCTGAATTAAATGCGTTTTACCGAGACCCGTTCCGCCGTAAATGAAAAGGGGGTTATAAGTGCCCGCGGGATCGTTTGCAACCGAGAGAGCCGCAGCGTAGACAAATTCGTTGTTTTTACCTACGACAAAGCTGTCAAAGGTGAATTTGGGGTCAACGTTTGCGGGGGGAGTATAACCGCCTTCATCGGGCGCATTGTAAGCCCAGCCGTCGCTGCCTTCAACCCTGAGTCTGAAATCGGTCAACCCGACGTCGGCTTTGATAATCGCTTCACGCATCTTTTCGGCAAGGGTGCCCGTAATATGCTTGGCAAAACTTTCCGTGGGGGTTTCAAGCACTATAAACCTGCCGTCTATGTCAACGGGCACCAGCTTTTCGATATAAGTGGTGTAGTTGATATGCGTGACAAGCTCCTGCATTTTTTCCTTGATGGGATTGTATAAAAAGTCGAAATTCCCCTTTTCTGCCATAATAAAAGCCGTTAATCCTTTGAGTTTTAAAAAAATTTTGTTATAATAGTAACAGCGGAATATAAAATTTCGCTTAAAACAATTATAATACAAATTGCGATTAAAATAAAGTGTTTTTAAGATAAATGCGGATAAAAAATTTAAAATTAAAAAATTTCAGAAATTACGAAAACGAAAGTATAACCTTCGGCGAAGGGCTTAACGTTCTTTTCGGCAAAAACGCGCAGGGCAAGACAAATTGTGCCGAGGCGGTGTTTTACCTCTGTACGGGCACCTCGCCACGTTGCAGACGCGAAAAACAGCTTATCCGCCACGGCTGCGACTGCGCCGAAATTTCCGCCGTTGCCGAGGGTAAGTACGGCGAAATAGAAATATCCGCAAAAATAACCGAGAGCGGGAGAGAAGTTAAAATAAACGGCAACAAAATCACCCGCAACGCGGACATATTGGGAAATATTTACAGCGTTTTCTTTTCTCCGCACGAGCTTAGGTTAATTCAGGACGGACCGGACGAGCGGCGCAGGTTTTTAAACGTATCAATCTCCCAGCTTTCACGCCCGTACTATATTGCACTTATGCGATATAACAAAATTTTGGAACAGCGCAACAACCTTTTAAAGAACAGGGATTTGTCTTTGGTCTACGAAACTCTGCCAGTCTGGGACGAACAGCTTTGCAAATACGCGGCGGTAATCGCTTCCAAGCGCGCCGAATTTGTCGAGATGCTTTCGCCCGTGGCGGCAGAAATTCACTCCTATCTGACAGACGGCGCCGAACAGCTTGAAGTCAAACCCGAAAAAAAATACAAGGGCGATGAAAAACAGCTTTCCGAAAGGCTTTTTGCCGAGCTTTCCGCAAACTACGACAGGGATATAAGACTGGGCTTTACCGCGTCCGGACCGCACAGGGACGATCTGGATATAATAATAGACGGAACGGACGCTAAGAATTTTGCCTCGCAGGGGCAGACGAGGACGGCGGCTCTCGCTATAAAACTTGCCGAAGTGGAAATTTTCAAAGAACTTTCAGGCGAGTACCCCGTGCTTGTTTTGGACGACGTTATGAGCGAGCTGGATTTGCCAAGAAGAAAAAAACTCGTCGGGCGCACTCAGGGCTTGCAGACCGTGCTGACCTGCACCCACGCCGAGCGCGTATTGTACGGCAAGGAAACGCATAAAATAAAGGTGGAGGGCGGCAAGATAAAGCAATGAGGGCGGATTTACACGTTCATTCATATTATTCGGACGGACTTTTATCCCCCGAGGAAATAGCAAAATCCGCCGCCGCAAACGGCGTTGAAGTTATTGCTTTGACCGATCACGACAATATGCTCGGATGCGGCGGGGCGGCAAAGGCTTGCGCCGCGCGCGGCATAAAGTTTGTCGAAGGGATTGAAATTTCCGCCTACGAGGGAATAACAAAAATTCACACCCTCGGCTACGGGCTTGACAAAGACTGTACGGTTTATAAAAGCTTTTCAAAAGAGCTTATCGCGGGCGCGGCACTCCGCGCGGAAGAAATAATTTACAAGCTGAACAAAAACGGCGTGCGCCTTTCAATGGAAGAGGTCAAAAAAGAGCAACGCGTTAAAGAAACCCCTATTCACGTTATGCACATTGCCTACGCCGCATCGAAAAAGGGATACGGCACGCCGTTCAATATCTTTGAAAAATTGCTCGCCTGGGGCAAACCCGCTTATTCAAACCTTGCAAGACCCACCCCCGAACGCGCGGTGGAAGTTATCAAAGCCTGCGGCGGTTTTTCGTCTTTGGCGCACCCCGGCAGAATATCTTTGTCTAAGGACGAGCTTATAAAACTTATAAAAAGAATGAAAGCTTGCGGGCTTGACGGGATAGAAGCGGTGTATTCTGCGCATACTGCTATTGAGACGGCATACTATAAGGAGACGGCAAACGCCTTGCACCTTTTAGTTACGGGCGGTTCCGATACCCACTATCCGAGCGGAAACAGAAAAATCGGCACCCCCGTATTCTATGCGGACGGGGCGCTTGCGGAAAAACTTAAGATTTGAAAAAAACGAGTATTTTAAAGTTAAATATCCTTATTTTAGCGCCCGCCTTTTCGGCGGGCTTAATTTTTTTCG
Organism: Clostridia bacterium; assembly: GCA_029054485.1. GTDB lineage: Bacteria > Bacillota > Clostridia > Christensenellales > Borkfalkiaceae > Coproplasma. The sequence goes on from JAIDFD010000030.1 coordinate 5,347, forward strand.
GTTGCGGATTTTTCAACCGCGTGCCGTCCGGCGTGGACATCAACGGAATAGAGGTTGGCGGCAAATCCAGAAAACAAGCCGTGGCGCTCGTCCGCGAAGAAATAGAAGAAGAGCTTAAACAAAAAAAGCTTACCGTAACAGGCAACAAACAAATATACAGTTTTACTTATCCCGAAATAAGCTATAAGGACGATTTGCAAAATATTGTAAAATCGGTAAAAAAGGGCGGAAGCTATACCGCGAATGTTTGCTATTATCTCAACGGTCTTAACGAAACTGTTGATATCATCTGCAATAACGAAAGTTTTGAAAAGGTAGAGCCCTACGCAATTTTCAACTCTAACGGCGCGCCGTTCACCTATTGCGCGGGCTCGGACGGACGCACGGCGGACAAAAACAAACTTATAAACGATATAAATAGCTCGCTTTCGGGCGGGTTCGAAGAGGTGCGTGTTAATGTCAAAACTGTAAAACGGCAGACTGATTTAAGACAGATAAGATACGACACGCGCAAGCTTTCAACTTACGTTACTTATTTCGACGGCGGAAATGAAACCCGCTCGCACAATATCCGCCTTGCCGCCGAAAAAATTAACGGCAGTATTTTAAAGAGCGGCGAAACTTTTTCATTCAACGGCACGGTCGGCGAGCGCACTGCGGAAAGGGGCTTTCAATCCGCAAAGATTATTGAAAAAGGCGAGTTCGTCGAGGGTATCGGCGGCGGAGTCTGTCAGGTAAGCACAACCCTTTACAACGCGGCGCTTCTCTGCGGCTGTGAAATTTGCGAGTATCACCCGCACTCGCTTTCGGTGAGCTACGTTCCGCCGTCTTTCGACGCAATGGTGAGCGGAAATTATTTTGATTTGAAATTTAAAAATGTAACAACCACAACTTTATATATACGCGCGCGCATGGGAAAAAACTTTGTCGCCTTTGATATTTACGGCAGGGGCGACGGCAACGAGTACGCTTACGAGTCAGAAGTGACGGGCACAATTCCCGCGCCGGAAGAAGTTACAGAGGACAGCGCGCTTGTCAAGGATGGCAGGGACGGCACGGAAAGCGTGGGCTATCTTACCGTCAAGCGCAAAGGCTTGGTAATAAAAAGAAAGCTTATCCGCCGCGACAAATACGCGCCGATAAAAAAAATAGTTTTATCTTCCGATACGGCAGAAGAAGAGGTAGATAAAAATGAAACCGCCCAATAAAATTTTTATGTACCTATTAAGGTATATCTGCCACAAATAAATTTTAACTGTTATAATTGTATTGTAAAAAAACTTTTCCCCGATTTCGGGGAATTGAACACAAATTAATTTTTTTACGCTATTATTAAGTTGTTGTCAGGCAATGCAAGAGGCAACGCATTCCCATTGAGGAGGAGCAGACCGAAAGGTTTGCTCTTCCTTGCTTTTTTTATTTGTCTTTTTAAAACGAATATGATATAATGCTTAGCGGTAATTTATCAGGAGCCATTAATGATTAAAATTTTAGTTGACGCAATGGGCGGTGATAACGCTCCGCAGGCTACGGTCGCGGGCGCGGTTCTTGCTTCTCGGCAAGATAAGGAACTTTATATAATTCTGACCGGCAGAAAGGACGCGGTTCAGGCTGAGTTGGACAAGCACAAGTACGACAAATCCCGTTTTGAAATTGTGGACTGTCCCGACGTTATAGATATGAACGACGTTCCAACCGAAGCGGTGAAAAAGAAAGGTTCTTCGCTTATTCAGGGTTTTTGGCTTTTGAAAAAGCAAGATGATATAAACGCGCTTGTCACGGCAGGTTCTACGGGCGCAATGATTGCGGGCGGTCAGCTTATTTTGGGCAGAATACGCGGAGTAAAGCGCCCCGCGCTGTGTGCGGCTATTCCCAATTCGCGTGGAGGAGTTACCCTATTAAACGACTGCGGAGCAAACGCGGAGTGCAAGATAGAAATGCTTTGCCAGTTCGCGATTCTGGCTTCGGCTTACGCTAAGGCGGGCTTCAATATCCAAAATCCCAAAGTCGGACTTTTGAACAACGGCGCGGAAGAGCATAAGGGCGACCCTTTAAGACAGCAGACCTATCAGTGCTTAAATAAATTGAACGGCATAAACTTTGCGGGCAACGCGGAGGGGCGAGACATAATGCTCGGCGACTTCGATGTGGTTGTGGCGGACGGCTTTTCGGGCAACGTTGCGTTGAAATCTATGGAAGGTTGCGGCAAACTCATTCTCGGCGTTATGAAAAAGGAATTTTCATCCTCGCTCTCTTCAAAAATCGGCTATCTGTTTATGCGCAAGGCGATAAAGCGTATGCGCGGACAGCTCGATTTCGATAAGGTCGGTGGTGCGCTTTTGCTCGGTCTTAAAAAGCCCGTTATAAAGAGCCACGGCTCGTCCAAGCCCGAAACTATCGCAAACTCAATCAAAAACGCGGCGACCGTTCACCGCAACGCGCTCATTCCCGCAATAGAACAGCTTTTGGAAGGTAGCGGACTTGACCAACTTTCGGAGATTATAAATGTCGGTGAGTGAAGCGGAAAAGGCGCTTGGCTATACCTTTAAAGATAAGGAGCTTTTACTCCTTGCGCTGACGCTGCCCTCGGCTTCGGGTGAGAACAACCAGCAGCTTGAATTTTTCGGCGATGCGATTTTGGAGTTTATCGTATCAGAGTTGATTTTTGCGGAAGGCGGCAGCGAGGGAGAAATGACCGATAGAAGAAAAATTCTCGTTTCGGACGCGGCTCTTGACAAGGTTTCGCGCAAGCTTGGACTCGACGGTTTTTTAATACGCAGTAAAAGCGATATGGCAAATAAAAAGGCGATACCGTCCGTGTACGAGGCGGTTGTTGCCGCAATCTATTTAGACGGCGGACTGGAAGCGGCTAAAAAATTTACGCTTGAAACGCTGGATTTTAACGAAAGCAAGCCCGAACTTGAAAATTTCAAGGGAAAGTTGCAGGAAGCTTTGCAATCGCGCGGACACCCTTGTCCGGTGTACATTCACACGGACGTCGGCACGCCGCAGAAACATAAATTTAAAGTAATATTAAAACTTTTCGGAGAACGGTTTACGGCGGAGGCAGACTGCATAAAAGCCGCCGAACAGCTTGCGGCGCGCGCCGCGCTGGAACACCTGAATAACAACAAAAACGGTAAATTATGACGACATTCAAACAGATACAATTAGTAGGTTTCAAGTCCTTTGCGGACAAAACGACAATCCCCCTCGGCGAGGGCGTAACATGTATAGTCGGACCCAACGGTTGCGGCAAATCCAACGTTGCCGACTCTATACGCTGGGTTCTCGGTGAACAGTCGGCTAAGATGATGCGCGGCTCGCAGATGCTTGACGTAATTTTCGGCGGAACGGAAGCAAGAAGGCAGATGTCCTTTTGCGAAGTTACGCTTACATTCGACAACACTCAGCGTATGTTCGATATCGACTGCGATGAAGTGGAAATGACAAGACGGCTCTACCGGGACGGCAACAGCGAATACCTTTTGAACAAACAGCCTTCGCGTATGAAAGTTTTAACGGGACTTTTGCACGGCGCGGGCGCGGCGAAAGAGGGTTATTCCATTATCGGACAGGGCAGAATAGAGCAGATTATGAACGCCAAGCCCGAGGAC
>JAIDFD010000031.1 GCA_029054485.1 Clostridia bacterium
AAATCAAGTAAAATGCAATACTATTGTATAAAAAAGCGGTTTTTTATACGGTTTAAAAACATTTATGCAAAAAATAGCCAATTTTATGCGAAAATTTTTCATATAACCGCAAAAATGAACAACTAAAGTAAGTTCATGAAAAAAATATGTGATTTTTTTCTCCGCTTTTTGTTTAACCCACGGTTGCGGGTTTATATTAATAATGTAGATAAATTTGGTGAAATTATTATGGGCAAAGAAAAGAAAGAAAAAAATCAAGCCGAATAAGAGCTTGAAGACGAGATTTTGAGCGAAGAAGCCGTAGAGCAGGAAACAAGCGAACTTGAAAAGGCGCAAGCTCTTGCGGAAGATTACAAACGTAAGTGGTATTCGGTTTCCGCCGAGTACGACAACTACCGCAAACGCAATGCAATGGGGCTTTCCCGCGCGTATGCAGACGGAGTTTCGGAAGCGGTGACAAAGCTTTTGCCGGTTGCCGACAACTTCGGTTATGCGCTCGACTCCGCGACCGATGAAAAGACGCGGGCGGGAATCGACAAAGTAATAAAGAGCTTCAACAGCATACTTTCTTCAATGGGTATAGAAGAAATCCCCGTAGAAACAGGGGACGAATTCGACGAAAGCGTAATGGAAGCTATAATGAACTTCCCTGCGGAGGACGGCGAAAAAACCAACACCGTTAAACAGGTTGTAAAAAAAGGTTACCGTTCGGGTGAAAAGGTTATCCGCTTTGCGCAGGTTTCGGTTATAGTTTAAAATAAAAAAACACATATATTATTCAGATTAAATAAGGAGATTATTATGGGAAAAGTAATAGGTATAGATTTAGGAACCACCAACTCTTGCGTGGCGGTTATGGAAGGCGGCGAACCCGTTGTTATCGCAAACAGCGAAGGCAACAGAACCACGCCCTCGGTAGTGTCGTTTAAGGCGGACGGCAGCCGTATAGTGGGACAGGCGGCAAAAAGACTTGCTGTAGCGTCACCCGACAAGACGGTTATTTCAATCAAACGCCATATGGGCGAGAGCTACAAAGTAAAAATCGAAAAGGGCTATTCGCCGCAGGAAATTTCGGCGATGATCCTTTCAAAGCTCAAAGCGGACGCGGAGAGCTATCTCGGCGGAAAGGTAACGGATGCGGTTATTACCTGCCCTGCATACTTCAACGACAGCCAGCGTCAGGCAACCAAGGACGCGGGCAAGATTGCGGGACTTAACGTGTTAAGAATAATCAACGAGCCCACCGCGGCGGCGCTTGCTTACGGACTCGATAAGCAGGAAGGCAGTCAAAAGGTTATGATTTACGACCTCGGCGGCGGTACGTTCGACGTTTCCATTCTTGAAATCGGCGACGGCGTTTTCGAAGTGCTTGCCACCAACGGCGATACGAGACTGGGCGGCGATGACTTCGACAACAAGATTATAGATTATCTTGTGGAGACCTTCAAAAAGGATACCGGCGTAGACCTTTCAAAGGACAAGATGGCAATGCAGAGGCTTAAGGAAGCCGCTGAAAAAGCAAAAATCGAACTCTCGGGTATGAGCACAACCAACGTCAACCTGCCCTTCATTACGGTGGTCGACGGCGCGCCCCAGCACCTCGATATAGACCTTTCGAAGCAGAAGTTTGACTCGCTCACTTCCGATTTGGTAGACAGAACGGTAGAGCCTATGAAAAAGGCTATGCAGGACGCCGGTCTTTCGTACAGTGATATTTCAAAAGTAATTATGGTCGGCGGTTCAACCCGTATCCCCGCCGTATTCGATAAAGTAAAGAGCGTTACCGGCAAAGAGCCCTTCAAGGGCATCAACCCCGATGAGTGCGTTGCGATCGGCGCGGCTATTCAGGGCGGCGTGCTTTCAGGCGAGGTAAAGGACGTCCTTCTTCTGGACGTTATGCCTCTGACCCTCGGTATCGAAACCCTCGGCGGCGTTTCAACCCCGTTGATTGAAAGAAACACTACCATCCCCGTAAAGAAGAGTCAGGTATTCTCAACCGCGGCGGACAATCAGCCCGGCGTTGAAATCAACGTCTTGCAGGGCGAGAGAAAATTTGCACGCGACAACAAGTCGCTCGGTAAGTTTATGCTCACCGATATTCCCCCCGCACCCAGAGGAGTGCCCCAGATTGAAGTTACTTTCGATGTGGACGCAAACGGTATCGTGAACGTAACGGCAAAAGACCTCGGCACGGGCAAGAGTACGAATATAACAATTACCGCTTCGACCAACCTTTCCGAAGAGGACATCGACAAAGCGGTTAAGGACGCGGAAAAGTATGCGGAAGAGGACAAAAAGCGCAAAGAGGCGGTCGACAATAAAAATACTCTCGAAAGTATGATTGACAGCCTTGAAAAGACCGTGAAAGAGGCGGGCGACAAACTTTCGGACGATGACAAAAAGACTGTTGAGGACGCGGTTGCAAAGGCAAAGACCGAACTCGAATCGGGCGACAACGACAGAATTAAAGCCGCAACCGAAACTCTGCAAACCGAAATCCAGCCGGTAATCGCAAAAATTTACCAGCAGGCATCGGGAGCCGCGGGTGCTGCGGACGGCGGCGATGACGATACCGAGTTCAGACAGCACTAAAAAAATTCACAAAAATTTGCTTAAATAAAATTAAATAGTTAAAGGGGTGTAGCTTACACCCTTTTAACGCGTTTAAAAGGATAAAATTATGGCGGCACAAAATTATTACGAGATTCTGGGGCTTCAGCGCAACGCAACTCAGGATCAGATAAAATCGGCGTACAGAAAACTTGCCAAACAGTATCACCCCGATTTCCACCCCGGCGATAAAGCGGCGGCGGAAAAATTCAAGGAAATAAACGAGGCAAACGCCGTTCTCTCGGACGAGACAAAGCGCAAGCAGTACGATTTCGAGCTTGACCACCCCGGCATGGGCGGCGGTGCGGGCGGAAATCCGTTTGCGGGCGGCTTCGGCAATATGGGCGGCTTTGAAGATATAATAAGCTCGATGTTCGGAGGCGGCTCGCCTTTCGGCGGCGGACACGCGCAGAGAGCTAATCCGAGAGGCTCGGACATAGAACACGTTTTGCACCTTTCTTTCTTGGACGCGATAAAGGGCTGTACAAAGGAAGTTGCTTACGTCAGAAACGAGCCCTGCGCGGCTTGCTCTGGCACGGGCGCAAAGGGCGGTACTGCGTTCAAAAAATGCGCGCGCTGTCAGGGAAGCGGTAGAGTCAAATTTCAACAGGATACCATATTCGGCAGAACTATTCAGGTGGGAGCCTGCCCCGATTGCGGCGGTACGGGCAAACAGATTACCGATAAATGCCCCGACTGTAAGGGCAAGGGCTTTACGCGCAAGGAAACACGCTTTGCGGTCAACATTCCCGCGGGCGTTGATAAAGACAGCAGTTTAAGAAAGCGCGGCTTCGGCAACGCGGCGGGAAGCGGCGGTGAAAGCGGCGATTTGTACGTCTATTTCAGAATAGAGCCCCACAAAATGCTCAGGCGCGAGGACAGGGACTTATATGTGACGGTTCCCATTTCTTATAAGACGGCGGTGCTGGGCGGAAAAATCGAAGTCCCCGGCATAGACGACACGTTGGAGCTTAACATTCCCGAATGT
>JAIDFD010000032.1 GCA_029054485.1 Clostridia bacterium
CTTCGTGCGCGGGGCTTAATTTTTTTTACACTATTATGTTTCCATCGTCGGGATCGAAGTTAAACGGAACAATTCTCAGAGCGTGCGGCGAGCAGTAAATAAAACCGCTGTTGTCCTTGATAGCCGGCATATACACGCAGTCAAGGCTGTGACAGTTTGCCTCCTTTATGCTTACCGAGCCGCTCTTTACGATTTCCACGAGGTTGTACTCTTTGCCCGAAGTGATTTTTACGGTCAGACTTTCGCCGTTGTCAGAAACCTCTATTTCGTTGGCATCGCTCAAAATATTGTACTTGCCGTTTTCAAACGAGTACTCGAACACGGCAACGCCCTTGGAGTAAATTCTAATCCCGCTCAAAGGGCTTGTATCGCGCGTGGTAAAAACCACCGTAAAAGTGATTACGACCAACGCGATTATTACGCCGTAAATTATTAAGTCCCAGATTTTAAAGCCTCTGTCCTTTTTGACCGACTCTATTTTTTTCAGCGACATTACGCGATTTCCTTTAACGTGAACGACTCATCGAGTACGGTAATTTCGCCCGCGGGAATGTTTGTATAAATTTCATAGCCATCGCCGCGGTCATAGGTAAAAATGACCCGTCTGCCTGATAGGCTGTTCTTTATAAATTCAATCGCCTTATCCTTGCCCATCGCCATTATCGCGGTCGTAAACGCATCGTTTTCAGCCGCACTGCCGCCGATAACCGTTGCGGTCATAACACCCGTCTGAATTGGGCTGCCAGTCATCGGGTCTATTATATGGCAATAGCGCGTACCATCTATTTCATAGTACTGGACGTAGTCGCCGCTCGTTGAAATACATTCGTTTTTTACGGGAACAACGTAAACCAAATTCGCCGCGCCAGAAACGTATCTGGGGTTTCGCTGGCTGAGATTAAAATTACCGCTGTTATCGCCGATATACTGTTTGAACGCGATACTGCTTTCGCCAAAATTGAAATAGCCGTAAGCAATATTATACTTGTCCAAAAGCTCGTCCGCCTTGTCAACGGCGTAGCCCTTGCCTATGCCGCCCAAATCGACTCTCAGAGAATATTTTACGCCCTCTATCTCCACTTCGGTTTGGGGCTTTGTCGCGTAGAATTTTCCGTTTTGCTCGCTTAAAACTATATCGCCGAAAGAGTTTGCAAGTATATTGTATTTTTGAATAACTTCGTCCGAGGGAAGTTCTTCCGCGGTTTTGGGAAGTTCCGTCGCGCCGCCGAAGCCGTAAGCGAACACGTTGTAATAGACCGCGGGGTTGTAATATCCTTCGGTTTTTTCGTACAAGTCGAGCGCGAGCGAAAAGACCTCGTAAGCATAGGCGTTGAGTTCGACCTTTGTGCCCGCCGCCGCGTTGTTGAAGGCGGTGATATACGAGTTTTCAAGCGTTGCGCTGAGAGCCGAGTCCATATCGAGCAATATTTTAGCAGTCTCGCTATAAAGCTTATAGCAGTCGCCCTGTCTTTCGCTCGTAAGCTGGGCGGGCAGAATATACGCCGCGTCCGAGCCCATCGAATAAAAATAGGGCGAGCCTTTGGGGTTGTCCGCCTTGTCGCAAGCGGCGCAAAGCACAACCGTTGAAAGTATAGCGGCACAGCCGAAAGTAATAATCTTTTTCACACGCATATTATAAAGAAAATTTTGAAAAAAAGCAATAAAAAATACCCGCCTTAAAAAAGGCGGGTATAAGTTGTATTTTAAATTATTTGAGAGCGTTCTGTACTGCAAGCAAAAGTCTGCCGCTACCCTGCGTTGCTCCGCTGATAACAAGTCCGCCAAAGGTCTGACCGTCTGCGGGAACGGAATCTTCAACTTCTACATTAATTGCAAGAATATCAGAAACGGATTTGCCGTTGTATTGTGCCAAAAGATTGTCAATGTTGTTGTTCCAGTTGTCAACATTGGACTGTTCCCAACCGTACTGGGGAAGTGCGGAAGTTACTTCAACGTAATCGCTGTCCAAAATTGAAACTTTGGTAATCTTGCCGCCGGTTACGACTACAGAAACTTTGATACCGTATTCGTTGCCGTTCGAGTTGTAGTGATATTCACCGGTGTAAGTTACGGGGCACTTTGAAAGTGCGTTCTGCACAGCAAGCAAAAGTCTGCCGCTACCCTGCGTTGCACCCGTGATAACAAGTCCGTCAAAGGTCTGTCCGTCTACGGGAACGGAATCTTCAACTTCTACTTCGATTGCAAGAAGTTCAACCACGGTCTTGCCGGTATATTTGCCGAGAAGGGTGTTAATGTTGTTGTTCCAGTTGTCAACATTGGACTGTTCCCAACCGTACTGGGGAAGTGCAGGTGTTACTTCAACGTAATCGCTGTCTAAAATTGCAACTTTGGTAACCGTTTCTTTATCGTCAACGGTAACCGCAACTTTGATGCCGTAATTGTTGCCGTTTGAGGTGTACTGATACTCGCCCTCATAAGTTGTGCCACTGTCCTTCGAACAAGCTGCAAATGCAACTATACCGAGGCATACTACCGCGGAAATTGCAAGAAGAGACAAAACTTTAAAAATTTTCTTCATAACTTACCTCATAAATATTATTTGTTAGGAATATTTTAGCATAACGCGCGGACAAGTGTCAATGTTTTATTGATATTATTTTAGCGAAAATTGGAAAATTTTGTTTGAAAACGGTTTTGCCGCCGCGGACTTGAAGTCCGCGGCGGCAATAATTATAACACACTATTTTATTAATTGCGCAGAGCCCCAACGGGGGCTTTTTTAGCCCACGCCGCC
>JAIDFD010000033.1 GCA_029054485.1 Clostridia bacterium
ATACCATATATAGTATTGATACAAAATTACTTATACAATATATTGTATTTTTCTATTGACAAACAGGGTATAATTTGCTAAAATAAACTCAACTTAAAGGCATACGGCAACTGACGAGTTTGCGGAACACCGCAAGGAAGCCGTTTTGTTTGATTACGTCGTTCGTCTGGGCTATTTTCGGATAGCTCATTTTTTGACCTTATGACAGGAAAAATCCATTCTTTTGAAAGTTTCGGTACCGTTGACGGTCCGGGTATAAGATTTGTAGTTTTTATGCAGGGCTGCCCTATGCGCTGTAAATATTGCCACAATCCCGATACCTGGGAATTTTCGGGCGGAACGGAATATTCCGCAGAGGAAGTTGCCGAAAAAGTTTTAAAATACAAACACTATATTCAAAAGGGCGGCGGCATAACCGTTTCCGGCGGCGAACCGCTTATGCAGTCGGAGTTTGTCGGCGAGCTGTTTTCCATTCTGAAAAACGAGGGTGTGCATACCGCGCTGGATACTTCGGGAATTAATTTCGATGTCAATGACAAAAATATTAAAAGACTGCTGGACGTTACCGATTTAGTGCTTTTGGATATAAAACACATTGACGACAATGAGCACAAGAAGCTTACCGGTCATTCAAACGCAAAGCCGCTTAGCTTTGCAAAATACCTGTCTGAGATCGGCAAGGATATAATTATCCGCCATGTCCTCGTTCCCGAAATTACGGACAACGACGGGTATTTGAAAAGACTTAAAGCCTTTATCTCAGAACTTAAAACGGTTAAGGCGGTAGAGGTTTTGCCCTATCACACTATGGGCGAAGTAAAGTATGAAAAAATGGGTATCGCTTACCACTTAAAGGGTGTAAACCCTCCTGATAAATCGCGCGTAGAAAACGCAAAAAACATTTTACGAGGTGACTTATGAATTTCAAAGCATGGGAAGGATTCGCGGGCGGTAAATGGAACGCCGACGGCGAAGTGAATGTAAGGGACTTTATCCAGTGCAACTATATGCCTTACGAAGGAGACGGAGAATTTCTCGCACCGCCCACAAAGGCTACGTTGAAACTTTGGGACGAAATTTTAGATCTTTCAAAAAAGGAGCGCGAAAACGGCGGAGTGCTTGACGCGGACGTAAAAACCGTTTCAACGCTTACTTCGCACCCTGCGGGATATATCGACAAAGCTCTTGAAAAAATCGTCGGTTTGCAGACGGACAAGCCTTTCAAGCGCGCCTTACAGCCCTTCGGCGGAATAAAAATGGCTGAACAGGCCCTCAATATGTACGGCTACGAAATAGACGCGCAGGTTAAAGAAATATTCACAAAATACCGCAAAACGCACAACGATGGCGTCTACGACGTGTACACCCCCGAAATGCGCCGCGCCCGCCGTGCGCACATTCTGACGGGACTGCCCGACACTTACGGCAGGGGCAGAATTGTCGGCGATTACCGCCGCGTTGCGCTTTACGGCGCGGACTATCTCATTGCCTGCAAGGAAAAGGACAAGGCGAATATAGACGGCTCAATGACCCCCGAAAAGGTGCGCGATCGCGAAGAGCTTTCCGAGCAGATTAAAGCGCTTAAAGCGCTGAAAGAGCTTGGCTTGATTTACGGCTACGACCTTTCAAAGCCTGCGGAAAACGCACAGCAGGCTATTCAGGCGCTGTATTTCGGCTATCTTGCCGCCGTTAAGGACCAGAACGGCGCGGCAATGTCAATAGGCAGAAACTCGACATTCCTCGATATTTTTATCCAGCGCGATATCGAGCGCGGATTACTGACCGAAGAGGGCGCGCAGGAGCTTATCGACCACTTTGTAATGAAATTGCGCATTATCAAATTTATGCGCATTAAAGAGTATAACGAACTCTTTTCGGGCGACCCGACCTGGGTTACCGAATCAATCGGCGGTATGGGAATAGACGGCAGAACGCTCGTCACCCGTTCATCGTTCAGAATTTTGCACACGCTTACTAACCTCGGACCCGCGCCCGAACCCAACCTCACCGTGCTTTGGTCCGAACATCTGCCCGAGGGTTTCAAAAAATTCTGCGCGGATTTGTCGGTTAAAACTTCCGCAATTCAGTATGAAAGCGATGATTTGATGCGCCCCGAAATGGGCGATGATTATTGCATAGCCTGCTGTGTAAGCTGTATGCGCGTGGGCAAGGATATGCAGTTTTTCGGCGCGAGAGCAAACCTTGCAAAGTGTCTTTTGTACGCTATCAACGGCGGCAAGGACGAACTCGTCAAGGACAAAGCCACAGGCAAGGCGTTGCAGGTTTCGCCCGTGTTCGAAGCGATTACGGGCAACGGACCGCTGAATTACGATGAAGTAATCGCAAAGTACGACCAGACAATGGACTGGCTCGCCGAGCTTTACGTCAACGTTTTGAACGTCATTCACTATATGCACGACAAGTATTCCTACGAGGCTCTGGAAATGGCTTTGCACGATACCGAAGTGAGAAGATTTTTCGCAACAGGTATCGCGGGACTTTCCTGCGCGGTAGACTCGCTGTCAGCGATTAAATATGCAAAGGTCTATCCCGTCCGCAACGAAGAGGGAATAGCGGTAGACTACAAAATAGAGGGCGACTTCCCCAAATACGGTAACAACGACGACAGGGTGGACAGCATTGCGATCTGGCTGTTAAAGACCTTTATGAACAAAATCAAAAGGCAGTCGGTTTACCGTAACGGCGTTCCCACAACGTCCATTCTTACAATTACAAGCAACGTGGTTTACGGCAAAAATACGGGCAACACGCCCGACGGAAGAAGGGCGGGCGAACCCCTTGCCCCCGGCGCAAACCCTATGCACGGCAGGGACACGAGCGGCGCGTTAGCATCTTTGGAATCGGTTGCAAAACTTCCTTACGAGTATTCGCGCGACGGAATTTCAAACACTTTCTCGATTACACCCCAATCCCTCGGCAAATCGGCGGAAGCGCGCATAACGAACCTTGTGAATATGCTCGACGGCTATGTTTCAAGCGGCGGTCACCACCTCAATGTAAACGTGTTCTCACGCGACACTCTTTTGGACGCGCAGGCTCACCCCGAAAAATACCCCCAGCTCACAATCAGAGTTTCGGGCTATGCCGTTAACTTCAATAAACTTACGCGCGAACAGCAAAACGATGTAATTTCGCGTACAATTCACTCAACTTTTTAATAATTCGGTATAAATATCCCGATTTAATTCTTTCGGCGCTTTTAATTGACTTAAAAGCGCCGAAATGTTAAAATAGAAACATTATGAAACCACATTATGACGTAGTCGGCGCCGCCATTATAAAGGACGGAAAAGTGCTTGCGTTGCGCCGCTCGGACGGCAACGAAAGCGTAATTCATAAGTTTGAATTTGCCGGCGGAAAGATTAAACAGGGCGAAACACCCAAACAGGCGCTGATAAGAGAGTGCTGGGAAGAGCTGTCGCTCGAAGTGGAAATAGGCGAATTGCTTAATTCTATCGAATACGAATACTCAGACTGCACGGTGACCCTTTCGGTCTACTTTGCAAAGCCGTTATCGGCATACACCGTAAACGTACACGAAGAGGACGTCTGGCTTGACCCTTCCGAATTAGACCCCTTCGACTGGGCGCCCGCGGACAGAGCGTTTTTAACTATTTTGAAAAACGGTCATATTAAAACAGTTGAAGCCAAGTCGGGCAAAGAGTTTGATATTATCCGTTCCATCTCTCAGTCTGTAATGCACAAAGCATACGATGAAAAGACTCCGGACGGTCAAATCGACTATATGATAGACAGATTTCTGTCAGACGAAAGTATCCTTGAAAGCATACGCGAAAAAGAATACGTTTATCAGATAATTTATTATAATAGCGAGCTTGCGGGCTATTGCGCATTTTGTCCTGCGCAGAAATTTTCAAATGAATGTCCCGAAGGTACTTACCTTTCAAAGCTTTACATACTGGAGTTTGCAAGAGGCAAACGCATAACTTCAAAGTTGTTGTCGGCTCTTCGCCGCCCGATTTATATGTCGGTAAAGCGCGACGACGCGCAGACGATTAACATAAGTAAACAC
>JAIDFD010000034.1 GCA_029054485.1 Clostridia bacterium
GTATCAGACAGGGAAAATATCGACTGGTTTTCAATACCGATTTAAAAAGTTTCGGCGGTGACGGAAAAAAGATAAGAAAAACTTTTACAACTAAAAAAATTGCAAGTCACGGTAAAGAATACTCGATTTCAATCGATATACCTAGACTGTCTTGCATATATTTAAAATCAGAAATTTATTAATTAAGGGGATTTTTTGATGTTAACAAAAAAAGAATGTGTTGCAATGTTACTTGCGGGCGGACAAGGCAGCAGGCTGTATGCGCTGACGAACAATATTGCTAAGCCTGCAGTATCCTTCGGCGCTAAGTACAGAATTATCGACTTTCCGCTGTCAAACTGTATCAACTCCGGAATTGATACGGTAGGCGTACTGACGCAGTATCAGCCTTTGGTGCTGAACGAATACGTTGGCAACGGTCAGCCGTGGGATTTGGATAGAACCTTCGGCGGAGTACATATTCTGTCGCCTTACGAGGCAAAAACGGATACTTCGTGGTATAAAGGTACGGCAAACGCAATTTATCAGAATATCAGATTTATGAAGATGTACGACCCCGAGTACGTTCTGATACTTTCGGGCGACCATATTTATAAAATGGACTATGATAAAATGTTGCAGGCGCACAAAGCAGCAAAAGCCGACTGCACCATAGCATGTATGGAAGTACCGCTGAGCGAGGCGTCAAGGTTCGGTATTTTAAATACCAAGCCCAACGGCACAATTTACGAGTTTGAAGAAAAACCCGCTAACCCCAAGAGTAACTTAGCTTCTATGGGCATATACATTTTTACGGCATCGAAACTCTTTAAATATCTCGAACTTGACGAGGCAGACCCCAAATCTGAAAATGATTTTGGTAAAAACGTGCTTCCCGCTATGCTTAACGCAGGCGAAAAAATGTATTCGTACCGCTTTGAAGGCTACTGGAAAGACGTAGGAACGATTACATCGCTCTGGGAAGCAAATATGGACCTTCTCGGCGTAGTTCCCAACTTCGAACTTAATGACCACGACAGAATGGTTCATTCCAGAAGCCCGCTTGCGCCGCCCGCATTTGTGGAAGGCGAAGTAGTAAACTCGATTGTTGCAACCGGCGGAGAAATCGAGGGAAAAGTCGTTAATTCCGTTATCGGCACCAACTGCGTTATCGAAAAGGGCGCGGAAGTAGTAGACAGCGTGCTTATGGGAAATATCGTTGTAAAAGCGGGAGCGAAAATCAACTACGCGATAATCGATGAGGATGTCACCATAGGCGAAAACGCCGTAATTGGTGCGCCGAGAGAAGAGGCAAGCAAGGTTGAATGTAAGACCGGCGGCATTGCGGTACTCGGCAGAGGAATCACCGTAAGCAAAAAAGGCAAAGTTGCCGCAGGCGATATCGTTGATAAAAACGTATAAGGGGGAAAAATTAAATGGCTTCAACCATAGGTGTTATATTTTCAAGCATAAATGAAGAAAACGTACCTGAGCTTACCAAGGTCAGGTCAATAGGCTCAGTGCCCTACGGCGGCAGATACCGTGTTGTTGACTTTGCTCTCTCCAACATGGTCAACTCAGGAATAACGACGGTAGGAATTATAACAAAAAACAATTACCAGTCGCTTATGGACCATCTCGGTACTGGAAAATACTGGGATTTGGCAAGAAAGGAAGGGGGACTTATTTTACTCCCGCCCTATGTAAATGATACCGAAACTTTATACAAGACCCGTCTTGAAGCTCTCAAAGGCGCGGTATCATTCTTGAAAAAAGCAAAAGAGGATTTTGTCGTAATCGCGGACAGTGACGCTATTTACAAACTGGATTACAGCAAAATGATCGACTTCCATATTAAAAAGAATGCCGATATTACGCTTGCGTACCACGAACACGAAGTAGTTTCATCGCACTACTATATGACTTTTGACACCAACAAGGACGAGCGAATTACCGGACTATACATCAATCCCGCAACGGGCAGCGTCAAAAAGAATTATATCAACGTAATGGTGGCGCGCACTTCGTTCCTTATAAGACTTATTCAGAACGCAAGTCAAAGCGGTTATTCAAGCTTCGGAAGGGATATTTTAAGCCCCGGTCTTAAAACTTACAATCTGTACGGATATAAGCTTGACGGCTATTACGCAAATATCAGTTCGCTCACCTCATATTTCAGTGCAAATATGGATTTGCTTGACAAAAAAATCCGCAACGAAATTTTCGGCGACAGAGACGTATATACCAAAGTAAACGACAGCGCGGCGGCGAAAATTGCGGAAACAGGTAAGGTTAAAAACTCGCTCATTTCAGACGGCTGTCTTATCGAAGGCACGGTCGAAAACAGCATTTTGTTCCGCGGAGTCAAGATAGGCAAAGGTACTGTTGTTAAAAACTGTATTCTTATGACCGATAATATTGTAGGCGAAAACTGCAATCTTGCATACGTCGTAAGCGACAAGGATTCCGTTATCCGCGATAACAGAACGCTCGCGGGTTGCGAAATCAATCCTTATTTTATAAATAAAGGCTCGTTAATATAAACAAATCAGGGGGAAACATATATGGCAACGGCAAAAAAGGAAACAGCAACAAAGACTACGGCAAAAGCGGCAACAAAACCCGCAAAACCCGTTGAAGCAAAAACGACAAAAGTAAAAGAAACGAAACCTGCAAAAACCGCAGAAAAGAAAAAGATTTTATTCGTAGCGTCCGAATCAACGCCTTTCATAGCAACCGGCGGACTTGCGGAAGTTATCGGCTCGCTCTCAAAAGCGTTTGCCGCTACGGGTAAATACGATGTAAGAGTGGTAGTTCCTCTTTATTCCGACATAAAGTGGGAGTACAGGGAAAAATTCACCTATCTCGGCAATTTGTACGTTCATCTTGCTTGGAGAAACCAGTACTGCGGTATTTTTACTTGCGAAAAAGACGGCGTAACTTTCTATTTTATTGATAACGAGTTTTATTTCAAGCGTCCCGGCTGTTACGGCTACTACGATGATGGCGAAAGATTTGCTTTCTTCTCGAAGAGCGTACTTGAAATTATGCCGTTCCTCAATTTTTATCCCGATGTAATGCACTGTCACGACTGGCAGGCGGCGCTTGCGGCAATTTATCTTAAAACAAACTACTGCTTCAGACAGGAATATCAGTTTATAAGGGCGCTGTTTACAATACATAATATTGAATATCAGGGTCAGTATTCGCTGGATCTTCTGTGCGATTTGTTTGATATTTACGGTAAATATCAGTACCTTGTTGAATACAAAAACAGTATCAATCTTATGAAGGGCGCAATCGAATGTTGCGAAAGGTTTTCAACCGTAAGCCCGAGATATGCGCAGGAAATCAAAGACCCGTATTTTGCACACGGGCTTGACCCGATTATCCGCAGAAACGAGTTTAAACTCTGCGGAATTCTCAACGGAATAGACGATTCAAGCTATAACAGCGAACTTGATAATCATCTTTACGCGAATTTCACAGCCGATAATTTCGGCAACAAAGCGGTCTGCAAACAGGGACTTCAAAAAATGCTGGGACTTCCCGCAAAACCCAATACTCCGATAATTTCAATGGTCACCCGCCTTGTATCGCACAAGGGGTTGGACCTTGTCACGAACATAATAGAGGAGCTTTTGCAGGACGATGTACAATTCGTGCTTTTGGGTACAGGCGATGCACATTACGAGGGATATTTCAGCGACCTTGCAAAAAGATATCCTGAAAAAATGAGCGCGAACATTGTATTTAACGGCGATTTATCAAGAAAGATATACTCCGGTTCCGACATATTCCTTATGCCTTCTAAATCCGAGCCTTGCGGACTTTCACAAATGATTGCGTGCCGCTACGGAACGGTGCCGATTGTAAGGGAAACTGGCGGACTCTTCGACAGTATTAAACCGCTTGAAAACGGCTATACCTTCGCCAATTTCAACGCGCACGATATGTTGCACGTTATCAGAGAGGCGGTAGCCGATTATAAAAATAAGTCAAAATGGGAAAAAATAATGTATCGTGCCGCAACGTCCGATTTCAGTTGGAATCATTCGGCGCGTGATTACGAAAATCTCTATTTGGATATGCTTAAATAAACTTTTACAAAAAATTATAGGAGAACTTAATGAGCACAACAATTACCGAAAAAGAAGTCAAGGAATTGATCAAGGGTAAGCTTTCGCGTTATTTCGGAGTCAGCCCTGCCGAAGCTTCTAAAGAACAAATTTATAAAGCAGTCGTCATGTCAGTGAGGGATATTCTGCTTGAAAAAAGGCAACAGTTTCATAAAAAGATAAAAGCGAAACGTGCAAAAAGAGTTTATTATCTCTGCATGGAATTCCTTTTAGGCCGTTCATTGAAAAACAGCTTATATAATCTGAGCGCAACGGCAGTATTTGATAAGGTTGTTTCGTCTTACGGTCTGTCTCTTGAAGAGCTCTACGAGCAGGAACCTGACGCAGGCTTAGGTAATGGAGGGCTCGGAAGATTGGCGGCGTGTTTCATGGACGCGCTCGCAACGGGAAACTATCCCGCAATGGGCTACTCACTGCGCTATGAATTCGGTTTGTTTAAACAGAAGATAGTAGACGGATGGCAGATGGAACTGCCAGATGTTTGGCTTCCCGGCGGTGAAGTTTGGCTTACCCAAAGGACGGATAAGTCGTTTATCGTAAGATTTAACGGACAAATTGAAGAGAAGTGGACGGAAACCGGACTTAAAACAGAATATATAAACAGCAAAGAAATCGAAGCAGTCGCTTACGATATGATGATTTCGGGCAAAGACAGTGATGCGGTCTCCGTTTTAAGACTTTGGAAAGCAAAGCCCAGACAGGACTTCAATATGAAACTGTTTTCGCAGGGCGACTATTATCAGTCGATGACCGAAGAAAACGATGCGGACCTTTTGACGAAGGTTTTATATCCTGCCGATAACCACATAGCAGGAAAATCACTCAGACTTAAACAGCAGTATTTCCTGTGTTCGGCTTCGATTCAGAATATCGTATCCGATCACAGACACAGATACGGAGATTTGAGAGATTTGCCCAAACTGGCGGCAATTCACCTCAACGATACGCACCCTGCAATGGCAATTCCCGAGCTTATGCGTATACTCGTAGACGAATATTTCTATGACTGGAACGAGGCTTGGGCAATAACCACGGCAACCTGCGCGTACACGAACCACACGGTTTTGGCGGAAGCTCTTGAAACATGGTCTGAGGACCTCATTGAAAGAACTATTCCCAGAATTCACTCGATAATCAAAGAAATTAACAGAAGGCTTTGCGAGCAGCTGTGGAACACATTTCCCGGAGAATGGGCAAAAATTTCGCGCATGTCAATAATCGAACACGACAGAATTAAAATGGCAAATCTGTCTGTTTACGGCGGACACTGCGTAAACGGCGTTTCGGCACTGCACAGCGAAATTATCAAACAATCGGTATTCAAAGATTTCTACGATTTTTCGCCCGAAAAGTTTACCAATGTAACCAACGGTATAGCGCACAGGCGTTGGCTCAACCAGTCAAACCCCGAACTTTGTGCATTACTTGACGAGTGTATCGGAACAGGTTACGCGCTCGACAGTTCTAAACTTGCCGATTTCAAAAAATACGAAAACGACAAAACCGTTCTTGCAAAACTCGATGAAATCAAGTTAATAAAGAAAAAGCAGTTTGCGGATTTTGCAAAAAAGCAACAGGGTATTATAATCAACCCCGAAACAATTTTCGATGTTCAGGCAAAGAGATTGCACGAGTACAAACGCCAGCTTTTGAACGTTTTGAATATAATCGACTGTTATCTTGATTTGACCGATAACCCCGATTTGAATGTTGTTCCCAAAACTTATATCTTCGGCGCAAAGGCGGCTCCCGGCTATGATATGGCTAAAAAGATTATCAAGCTGATTAATTTCCTTGCCGAAGACATTAGGAAAAATCCCAAAATCAACGAAAAATTGAACGTTGTTTATATGGAAGATTACAACGTTACTATGTCAGAAAAGCTTATGCCGGCTTCCGAAGTTTCTGAGCAGATTTCACTCGCAGGCAAGGAAGCGAGCGGTACCGGAAATATGAAGTTTATGATTAACGGTGCGCTGACGATTGGAACGCTTGACGGCGCGAACGTTGAAATGGCTCAGTGTGTTGGTAATGAAAACATCTTTATATTCGGTTTAAAATCTAACGAGGTTGATTCGATCTGGCACGATGGATACAGCTCAAGCAAGTACTACAACGAATCCCCTAAATTAAGGAGAATTGTTGAATCT
>JAIDFD010000035.1 GCA_029054485.1 Clostridia bacterium
ATTAACTTGCAATTCAAAACTACTTGCCGTTAATCTCTTTTTTACGTGAAAGAGCGTGCATTCCGCACTCTATGCGCTTTTTCATCATCTCGCAGGTCACGGGATAGGGCGTATTCATATCGCCGGTGAAATGATAATTGTTTGCACTGCAACCGCCGCTGCAAATAAATTTTGCAAAACAGTCGCCGCACTTCTCTCTTGTGAACAGACAGGAATTTGCGAATTTTTCCCTTATGCTTTTATTCAGTTCACCCTCGAATACGTTGCCCATTAAAAATTCTTTTTCGCCCGCAAACTGGTGACAGGGGTAAACGTCGCCGTTCGGCACGACCGAAAAATATTCGTTGCCGGCGCCGCAGGCGGATACCCTTTTTTGCAGGCACACGCCGCCCTCCAAATCGATATTGAAATGGAAGAAGTTGAAGCCCTCGCCCTTTTCGTATTTGTCGAGATATTTATCGCAAAGTTTTTCATACTCGGCGCAAATTTCCGGCAGGTGGCAGTCCTTTATCTGCAAGTCGTCTATTTCGGTCACGACCGGCTCCATCGATATACTGTCAAAGCCGTTTTCCGCAAGGAAAATTACGTCCTTTGAAAAATCGAGGTTTTTAGCGGTGAACGTGCCGCGGACGTAATAGCTTTTGTCCCCGCGCGAACGGACGAATTTTTTTATGTTCTCGATAACGTAATCGAAACTGCCCTTGCCGTTTTTGGTCTTGCGGATAGCGTCGTGAACTTCCTTTCTTCCGTCAAGCGAAAGCACCACGTTTTCCATTTCGCGGTTGAAAAAGTCTATCGCATCATCGTCCAGCAAAAGCGCGTTGGTGGTTGTGGTGAACAGAAATTTTTTGCCCGCCTTTTCACCCTCGGCGCGCGCGTACGCGACCACGTTTTTTATTGTAGGCAGACACATCAAAGGCTCGCCGCCGAAAAAGTCCACTTCCAGAACCTTTCTTTTGCCGCTGTTTTTTATGAGAAAATCAATCGCCTTTTTAGCGGTGTCCTCGCTCATAAATTCGCGCGTGGAATGATACGCGCCCTCATCGGCAAAGCAGTAACGGCACCTTAAATTGCAGTCGTGGCAGATATGCAGGCAAAGCGCCTTTACCTCGCTTGACTTCAAAGGATAGGTTTTGACTTCCTCTTTGTACAAAAGTCCCTTTTGTCTTAAGTCCTCTATATCCTTTTTTATGCACGCGATTTCATCAGCGGAAAGTCCGCTTTCGTTGCCCTTTAAATACTCGGCGGTTTTATCATCGCACTCGTGCAGACTGCCGCTGCCCGAGTCGTATATGTAATTTTTATCTTTATAATTAAAAACGTGTACCATTGCAAAAAATTAAATTTAAGGAGCAGACAACATCTGCTCCTTAATTGGTTTAAACTTATTTATTCTTTTCGGGATTCTGTTCTCTGGTAATTCTTTCACAGCTTTGGTTGCCTACCGTACAGCTTGTTTTGCAAGCGGACTGGCACGTGCTTCTGCATTCGCCGCAACCCGTAACCTTTTTTTCGGCGGGGGTGGATATAGTCTTAATCATCTTGAAAATCTCCTTTGAAGTGTATATC
>JAIDFD010000036.1 GCA_029054485.1 Clostridia bacterium
CTCTTATGCAACTCGTGCAAGCCCCCAGCGGACAGATTGTAAGCGGTTCTATCAAATTCCGCGCCGAGCTTTTCAAGCGGGACGCGCGCGGCAAAAAAATTCCCGTTTACGAAACAGAGATTGATGCCGACGGAAACGAAGTTGTCAAACTCAATGAAAAGGGCAAACCCGTAATCAAGAAAAACGCGCTCGGCGGAAATACTTACGAAATGGAAACGAGGGTGGTAGACATTGCAAAAATGCCCACCGAAGCGATGCGTTCAATCCGCGGCAGAGAAATTTCGATGATTTTCCAAGAGCCTATGACCTCGCTGAACCCCGTGTTCACAATAGGCAACCAACTCGATGAAGTAGGCAGACTGCACATAGAAGGAATTTCGAGAAAGGGCGTGAAAGAGCGCAGTATCGAGATGTTGAAATTAGTCGGCATAGCCGACCCCGAGGGCGTTTACAAGAAGTACCCCCACCAGTTGTCGGGCGGTATGCGCCAGAGGGTCATGATTGCAATCGCGCTGCTTTGCAACCCCAAGCTTATCGTTGCGGACGAACCTACGACCGCGCTCGACGTTACCATTCAGGCGCAGATACTCGATTTACTCAGAGAAATCAAGCACAAAATCAACGGCTCGATTATGCTGATTACCCACGACCTTGGCGTAGTTGCCGAAATGGCTGACTATGTAGTGGTTATGTACGCGGGTAAGGTAATAGAAATCGGAACGGCGGAGGATATCTTCGACCGCCCGCTGCACCCTTATACCATAGGGCTTCAGAAGAGCAAGCCCACCGTAGACGGCGAAGTGGATTCGCTTTACTGTATACCAGGCTTCGTTCCCAACCCTATAAATATGCCTAATTACTGCTATTTCCGCGACAGATGCGAAAAGTGCATGGGCAAATGCTCGGGCGAGTATCCCGAACTCATAAAGGTAACGGATACGCACAGTGTTTCGTGCTATCTGTACGAGGGCGGCGTGATACCCGAAGAGCGCAAAGATACGCAGGTTGAACCGACCGCGGAAAAGGTGGAAAAGACGGTAAAATCGCGCAAAACAACGGCTAAAAAAGAGGTAAAAAACAATGGCGGAAAATGAACTGAAAACGGTACAGGAAAAACCCGCGGTTAAATTTTGGGAATTTTTGCCTAAGCTTCTGCCTTATTTAGCTTGCGGACTTGCCGGCGTTGCCTTTATCTTTACCTTTTTAATCGGCGTTAACGGCGGTTCACAAACTTTATATATATATGAATACTTCGGCAATGCTTATAAAAATATAGGCGACAGTTCCGCGCTCAAAACGGCGGCTGTAATAGGCACGCTGGTAACGGCTGTCGGACTCGTTGCGGTGCTTGCGTTTACCGGAATTACCGTATACTTTGCAATAAAGAAGTTCGTCAAAAAAGAGGACTGCCCGCTTGAAAAATTCGCGCTTGCAACCTTCTTCGCGTATATCGCGTTCGCGGTTGTGTTCCACGCAATGCACTCTGAGCGTACAACCTATTCGGTGACCTACAACGCCGCAACTATGGCGGGACTGGTAATCGTTTGTTTCACGGCTTGCGCTTACGCGGCAACCAAAGTGCTCGTTAACTTACAGTATTTCAAAAGCAAGGCAACCCTTGCAAACGCAATCTACAACGTAATATGCCTCGCGATTGCGGCGGTCGTTATCGGACTTGCGGCGGGCAACCTCGTCGGCGCGGATATAAAATTCGATTTGGTTTCTCTTTTCCGTTCGGGCAACTCTATCGCCTGGCTTAAGGCGGGAGCGGCGGTCGGTACGGACTCGTCCGTACTTGCAAATCTGTCATCGAGCGCAACGGCATGTTATATCACGGTCGCGGCGGTCGTTGGTCTGTATCTGCTTCTGGCGGCAAATCTTTTCTCGGATTCGTTCGGCAGAAAAGCTAACTTAAAAATCCCCGTAATGATTACCTTTGTGGTAACGCTGTTTATGCTGTTCTTTGCGGTGCTTGCAAGCAGTTTTTACTCAGACCTGTTACCCGACTACGCGTTTTCCTCATCGTATGCGGTTGCAATAACCGTTTGCGCGCTTGCGCTGTTTGAGTGGATTGCTATCGGCGTAAAGCCCTATATCCTCGGCGCGGTATTGAAGCGCAAAACCGAAAAATCGGAAGAGCAGGAAGAGGAAGTTTTGTTGGAGGTCAAAAACCTTTGCCAGTACTTCCCCGTAGAAACTAACTTTTTCGGCGAGCCTGTCAAATTCCTCAAAGCGGTCGACGATGTTTCGTTCAAGTTGAAAAAGGGCAGGACCCTCGGCATAGTAGGCGAAAGCGGTTGCGGAAAAACTACTATGGGCAGATCGCTGTTGAACCTTTACGATATTACGAGCGGCGAGGTTTACTTCAAGGGTGAAAAGATTTCGGACTTCACCCACGGCGAGTTCGATAAGCTCCGTCCCAGCCTGCAAATGATTTTCCAAGACCCCTACGCAAGCCTTTCTCCGAGGCTTACGGTCGGCGAAATTATCGGCGAAGCGGCGCGTCAGCACGGTATTGTATCAAAAGCCGATTATCACGACTACGTTTTAAATGTAATGAAAATGTGCGGACTTCAACCGCACTACTTTGAGAGATACCCCCACGAGTTTTCAGGCGGACAAAGACAGCGTATCTGTATTGCGCGCGCCCTTGCGTTAAAGCCCGAATTGGTTGTCTGCGATGAACCTGTTTCGGCGTTGGACGTATCCATTCAGGCGCAGATAATCAATATGCTTATCGAGCTGAGAAAGACTTTGGGGCTGACCTACATCTTCATTTCGCACGACTTATCGGTAGTTAAACACATTTCGGACGAAGTCGGCGTAATGTACCTCGGAAGTCTTGTGGAGTACGGCAGTAAGGACGCGATTTTCAACAACACCCTGCACCCGTACACGAAAGCGCTGTTTTCTGCTGTTCCCGTGCCCAACCCGCACGTTAAAATGAACAGGGTGATTTTGAAGGGCGATATTCCCTCACCCGTAAATCCTCCCTCGGGCTGTAAATTCCACACGAGATGCGAAAGCTGTATGGAAATCTGCACCAGAATAAAGCCTATTTACAAAGAGGTTGAAAAAGGACACTTCTGCGCCTGCCATCTGTACGACACCGAAGAGGAGGTCAAAAAGATGGAAGAGGAGTACGAGGAAGAGCAGAGACTTTTAGAGCTGCAAAAGGAAGAAAAAGTTAAGTTCAACCTTGTTGAAAAGATAAAGAACCTTAAAAAGAGCGGAAAGGATAACGATGCGCAAAAAGAATAAAAAGGACGATGACCTCGATACCGAAACCACGATAGTCGATATGAACGTGGAAGGTTTCAGATGGTACGACCCCTCTAAAAAAAGCGGCGAAAAAAAAGTGCCTTTAAAAATTTCGCGCAAAGAATACTGGCGAATGGTGCGCGGCGCGTTTGCCGCGTATGCGCCGATGATTATCTGTATTGTAGTGTCTTTTCTGATAGTTTTCGGACTCGCCTATCTCTGGCTCAGTTAAAATTAAAAAC
>JAIDFD010000037.1 GCA_029054485.1 Clostridia bacterium
GTTTTCAAGACGATTTGTTATACTACTATAGAACGGCAACTGGAGACCGAAAAACTTGCAAAGCAATGCGAAGCAATGTTGGTAATAGGCGGGCTGAACAGCAGCAACACCAATAAGCTTTACGAACTTGCAAAAGAGCATTGTAAAAATGTTTTCAGGCTTTCAAACGCCGGCGACTTAGATTATTCTAAAATAAAAAATTTTAAAAGTGTAGGTATTGTTTCAGGGGCGTCAACCCCGAATGCGCAAACCCGGGAGGTTCTCTTAAAGATGGAAGAAAACACAGAAGTTAAAGCAACTGATTTAATGGCTGATGCAGTTGCTAAAATCGACAACGAATCGAAGTTTAAAAAAGGTCAAATCGTTACAGCCACTATTTCACAGGCTACGGACGAAGGCTTGCAGATTTTGTTGCCTTTCTCAAAGAAAGAAGTTGCTTTGAGCAAAGACGAACTTGACTGCGAAAATTACAACGCCGATGAATATATGGATAAACTCGGCGAACCGATCGATTTGCTTGTCGTTGAACTTAAACCTGTTTTAAAGCTTTCGCAAAAAATGATTAAAATGTTGGCGGAAGAGGAAGCACTCAGTGCGGATATTGAAGCGGGCAAAGAGTTTTCTGTAGTTTGTACGGGAACCAACAAAGGCGGACTTGTCGCTCAGCTCGGCACCTATCAGATTTTCGTGCCTGCCAAAGAAATCCGTCCCGGTTTCGTTAAAGATTTGGACAAGTACGTTGGCAAAACCCTTCGCCTTCGTTCTCTGGAAATCAAAAAGACCGGCAGAAAAGAAATTATCGCTTCACAGCGTAAAATTTTAGAGGAAGAGCTTAAAATCAAGGAAGCCGCAAAGCTTGCAAAAACCGAAGAGTTCTTCGCTAACATTCAGGTAGGCGATGTGGTTGAAGGTAAAGTGGAAAGAGTTACAGGTTTCGGCGCATTCGTTTCGGTAAACGGTTTCGACTGCCTTGCTCACATTTCAGATCTTTCTTGGACGGGTACGGACAGCGTAACCGATGTTCTTGAAATCGGCAAAACTTATAACTTTAAAGTACTTAAAGTAGATAAAGAAAATAAAAAGGTTTCTATCGGATATAAACAGCTTCAGCCCCAGCCTTGGGATTTGGTCGGCGAAAAATATACCGTTGGCGATGTTATTCACGGTAAAGTCGTAAGAATAGTTCCTTTCGGCGCATTTGTAGAAGTTGAAAAAGGCATCGATGGACTTGTTCACGTTTCGCAAATCAGCTATGAAAGAATCGAAACTCCCGCAACCGTACTCAACGTAGGCGATGAAGTTGACGCAAAAGTAATTGCGCTTGATACCGAGCTTAAAAAGATGAACCTTTCGATTAAGGCGCTTTTGCCCGAACCCGAAAGAAAGCCCCGCAAATCTTTTAACGAGTCAGATGAAGAAGAAGGCGGCAACAGCAGAAAATCACGCGCTCCCAGAAGACACAACGATGACGAGCTTTCTAATTGGAGCGAAGGCAGCATCTCGGTCGGCACATCTCTCGGTGATTTGATTGCAAACGCAAAAAAGAATAAATAAAAACACTGTTTTTAAAAACTCCGCTAAATAAAGCGGAGTTTTTTTGTGCGTTAAGTTTAACGGCTTTTTTCGCTGTTTATATATATTAATGTAATAAAAACAAATAAAACCGGAGGAAGAAATGAAAAGAGAAGGCAATATCAAAATATCAAGTGAAAATATGATGCCCATAATCAAGAAATGGCTTTACTCGGATAAAGACATTTTTTTAAGAGAAATTGTGGCAAACGGCATTGACGCTATTACCAAATTTAAAAAGCTTGTGGATATGGGCGAGGCGCAGGGCGATGGAAAAGAGTACTGCGTAAAAATTACGGTTGATAAAAAGGCAAAAACTCTTACCGTTGAAGATAACGGCATAGGTATGACCGAAGAAGAAGTTGAAACTTATATCACCCAGATTGCGTTTTCGGGAGCTTCGGACTTCCTTTCAAAATACGAAAAAGCGAACGGTGACGGAATTATCGGACATTTTGGTCTGGGATTCTATTCGGCGTATATGGTTTCGGATTACGTTGAAATTTTCTCTAAATCCTATAAGGGCGGTTCAGCCGTGCATTGGTCGTCTGACGGTAACGCAACTTACAGCATAGAAGAGTGCGAAAAAGAGGGGCGCGGCACTAAAATCGTTATGCATATAAACGCGGGCGAAAAGGAATTTTTGGACGAGAGCAATATCAAAAATCTCGTTAAAAAATACTGCGCGTTTATGCCCTACAACGTCTACGTTTCTTTCAAAGGCGATGGCAAGGACCAACCGCTAAATTCAACCTTTCCGCTGTATGCAAAAAATCCCAAGGACTGCACGGATGAAGAATACAAAAACTTCTACCGCGATACCTTTATGGACTATAACGAGCCCATATTCTGGGTGCATCTGAATATGGACTATCCTTTTAAGCTAAAAGGTATTCTGTATTTCCCCAAGGTAACCAATAAGGTTGAATTGGAGCGCGGAAAGGTAAAACTATACTGCAATCAGGTATTTATTGCCGATAATATTAAAGAAGTTATCCCCGAATTTTTAATGTTGTTGAACGGCGTTATAGATTGCCCCGATATTCCGCTGAATGTGTCGCGTAGCTTTTTGCAGAACGACAAGCAGGTTCAAAAAATCAGCAACCATATCACTAAAAAAGTTGCGGACAAGCTGACTTCGCTTTTCAAATCGGACAGGGAAAAGTATGAAAGTTGTTGGGAAGATACAGCCAATTTCATTAAGTTCGGCTGTATCAAACAGAAAGATTTTTATGATAAAGTAAAAGATATTATTATCTACAAAGATATAAATGACAAGTTTTTAAACTTTGAGGAATTAGGCGTAAAAAGCGAAGAAAATAAGGACAACGATAAGGAAAAGCAAGAGGATAAGAAAGAGCCTAAGACGGTTTATTACGTTTCAGACAAGTTACAGCAGGCGCAATACGTCAAAATGTTCAAGGACGAAGGGCTTAACGCAATTATTTGCGACAGCTTTATAGATACTCACTTTTTAAGCTTTTTGGAGTATAATTCGCCTGATAAAGTCAAGTTTATGCGCATAGACGCGGGACTCGATAGCGCGCTTAAAGAGGACGGCAGTGAAGATGATACCGTGCTTGCGGATATTTTTAAGAACACTCTGAATAACGATAAGCTGACTATTAAGTTTGAAAAGCTGAAAAATGCACAGGTTCCCGCCGTAATTATCACCGATGAATATATGCGCCGTTACAGCGAGATGGGGCAGTTTTACGGTATGACAGACGGCGTTTTGGCGCATACGCTCATCGTAAACAAAAACAGTCGTGTTATTAGCAAGATAAAGGAGCTTGACGAAGAAAAGCAAAAGTTTGTAGTCAATTACGTTTATTCTCTTGCATTGCTGTCGTTTAAAAAGCTTGAAGCGGAAGAGTTGGACAATTTTGTAAACGCGAATATCACTTTATTAGACAATTATATTAAATAAC
>JAIDFD010000038.1 GCA_029054485.1 Clostridia bacterium
CCTTTGAAGTGTATATCTTCTATTTATGAATTTATTATAGAATACACTTTGAAAAAAATCAAGTATTTTAAGCCGACTTTTTCACGTTGACGGCAATTATGCCAGTAATCGCGCCCGCGACCGCGCCGAGCAGAATTTCGATTGCGAAAGTCCAGCTGATTGAAAGCGAGTGCGCGATTGCCGCGTATAAAAAGTATGTAATGAGTACCGCCGCAAGACCGTATATTATTCCCTTTAACCAACCCTTGTCGCCACGGATAAAGATGAGTCCGCCTGCTACGATTGAAAGAATTTTAAAGACCTGATTAACGGGCTTAATTACAGATGCGGACAGCGAACAGAATTGAATTATAAGGGTAAATATCAGCACGAACACCAGCGAGATTATCACTGCCGCCGCCGCTGCCTTTATTACCTGAAAGACGTGCTTTTTCATAAATAAAAACCTCCGCTTTAAATGTATGCGGAGGTTTTACTTATTATTCTTTATCAGTCTTTTTAGCTTTGCCCGAAGTTTTTTTTGCGGGTTTTTCTTCAACCTTTTCTTCTGCTTTTTCTTCGGTCTGTGCGGGAACGGGCGCAACCTCTTCGGTCTTGACCTCTTCCTTTACTTCTGCGGCAGGCTCTGCCGCTTCTTCGGTTTTTGTTTCAACTGCCGCGTCCTTAGAAACGACCGCGTCCGTCTGATAGATAGCTTGTCTGTCGAACTTAATAAAGCACTTGCCCGATTTTTCGGTACCGGTTTCAAGCACGAATGTCTGCTCTTCGTTGTCAACTTCAACAACTATTCCGCAGATACCGCCGATAGTTTTTACTTTGTTACCGGGCTGAACTGCATTGATAAGGTCCTGCGCGTCCTTTTCCTGCTTTTTGCGGCGGCGCGATGAAAAAACAAGCAAGCCGATGACGCCGACTACGAGTACGCCTATAATAATCCAGTTAGCATACGAAGGAATTGCAAGCAATGAATTTAACATTTTTTAATCTCCAAATTTTATTTACTTTAAAACTATAATGGTTTTATCGCCAATTTGCA
>JAIDFD010000039.1 GCA_029054485.1 Clostridia bacterium
CCGAGGGTCTTGATTTTATCGAGAACGTCAGCCGCTCTGGGTGCGCCGCCCGTCTTGAAGCAACGCTCAACGATTTTGCCGAGCTGCTTTTTGCCGACTGCAACAGCCGAGCCCAAAAACTCATAAGAAATTTCGTATTTAAGATAATCCTGCTTGTTCTTTCTATCGACAAAGCCCAGATCCTGCGGCATATTCGAGTTGAATATAATTCTGCCGACGGTCGTTCTCACTCTGCCCTGTACCGTTTCGCCGTCGGGAGTTACAACCGAACGTCTGACGTAAATTTCGTCCTGCATATGAACGAGCTTCATCTGGTAAGCCATCAAAGCCTCGTCCTCGGAGATATAGGCGTTGGCAACGTATTTTTCCGCGCCCTCGTCCTTTTCGCTACATTCGTAGTATCTGTCACCGCCCCAGCGGTAGTATTTGCCGTCCTCGCGGCGGATAATCGTCAGATAGTACGCGCCCAAAACCATATCCTGTGCGGGCTGCATAACGGGCTTACCGTCCGACAGCTTCAAGATATTGTTCGAGGACAGCATCAAAAATCTTGCTTCCGCCTGCGCTTCGACCGACAGAGGAACGTGTACCGCCATCTGGTCGCCGTCGAAGTCCGCGTTGAACGCGGTACATACCAAGGGGTGAATTTTTATTGCTCTGCCTTCGATTAACACGGGCTCGAAAGCCTGAATGGAAAGTCTGTGCAAGGTGGGCGCACGGTTCAAAAGCACGGGGTGCTCTTTGATGACCTGTTCCAAAACGTCCCAAACGAGAGGTTTAGCCTTTTCTACGGTGCGCTTTGCGCTCTTGATATTGTGGCACTGTCCGCTTTCAACAAGCTTTTTCATAACGAAGGGTTTGAAAAGCTCGATTGCCATTTCCTTGGGCAATCCGCACTGGTAGAGTCTGAGTTCGGGACCTACAACGATAACCGAACGGCCCGAGTAATCTACACGCTTACCTAAGAGGTTCTGACGGAATCTTCCCTGCTTGCCGCGGAGCATTCCCGAAAGGGATTTAAGCTCTCTGTTGGAAGGACCGGAAAGCGCCTTGCCGCGTCTGCCGTTGTCGATAAGCGCGTCGACCGCTTCCTGCAACATTCTCTTTTCGTTTTTAACGATCATATCGGGCGCGCCCAATTCCATCATTCTCTTCAAACGGTTGTTGCGGTTGATAACGCGCCTGTACAAGTCGTTCAAATCGGAAGATGCAAATCTGCCGCCGTCAAGCTGAACCATGGGACGAAGCTCGGGGGGAAGCACGGGAAGCACGGTCAAAACCATCCATTCGGGGCGGTTGCCGCTCTTTCTGAACGATTCGAGAATTTCGATTCTCTTTACCGCTTTAACGCGCTTCTGCGCCGCGGTGCTGTTGTCTATGATTTTCTTTGTTTCTTCACATTCTTTGTCGAGGTCTACCGCCATTAAAAGTTCGCGGATAGCTTCCGCGCCCATTCCGACTTTGAGACCGGTAACTTCGCTTTCGCCGTATTTTTCCTCGATTTCGCGCAGTTCTTTATCATTGATAACCTGCTTGTATTCGAGTACGGGCACCGTGCCGGGGTCGATTACAACGTAAGCCGCAAAGTAAATTACCTGTTCAAGCGCTTTGGGGCTCATATCGAGGATAAGACCTATTCTCGAAGGCACGCCGCGGAAATACCAGATATGGGAAACGGGAGCGGCAAGCTCGATATGTCCCATTCTCTCGCGCCTTACTTTTGCGCGGGTTACTTCAACGCCGCACTTTTCGCATGTGATGCCCTTGTAACGTATTCTCTTATATTTTCCGCAGTGGCACTCCCAGTCCTTCATCGGTCCGAAGATACGCTCGCAGAAAAGTCCGTCCTTTTCGGGCTTTTGTGTTCTGTAATTTATGGTTTCGGGCTTGGTTACCTCGCCCTTGGAAAGTTCCCTGATTTTTTCCGGGGAAGCTACACTGATTTTGATAGAACTGAAATCGTTTAACTCAAACATTTTTTAACCTCCCTTTATTCCTTGTCGTCCTCATCGTCCGTATCGAACAACGTGAATTTGTCGCCGAAATCATCGTCTTCATCATCGTCGCCGCCTGCGAACAGTTCCTTGCCCGCAAAGTCGTCTTCATCGTTGTCGAATATCGAAATGGGTTCGAGGTCGACTTCTTCCTCTTCGTTTTCGGACGCAAGGTCAAATTCCTCTTCGGGAAGCTTGGCGTCGAGTTCCTGAGCCTCGCGCGCCCTTGCCGAAGGTATGGACTCGTCATCATCATCGAGCTCGCGGATAATAAGTTCTTCGCCGTTTTCGGTAAGGACTTTAACGTCCAGTGCCAAAGACTGAAGCTCTTTCAAAAGCACCTTGAACGCTTCGGGAATACCGGGTTCGGAAATGTTGTTTCCTTTTACAATGCTTTCGTAAGTCTTAACACGTCCTACAATGTCGTCCGACTTAACAGTCAGAATTTCCTGCAAGATGTGCGCCGCGCCGTAAGCTTCCAGCGCCCACACTTCCATTTCGCCGAAACGCTGTCCGCCGAACTGGGCTTTACCGCCGAGGGGCTGTTGGGTAACAAGGCTGTAAGGACCTATCGAACGCGCGTGAATTTTATCGTCTACGAGGTGGATCAGCTTAATCATATACTGAACGCCGACCGTTACCCTGTTTTCGAAAGGTTCGCCCGTTCTGCCGTCGTAGACCTGAATTTTGCCGTCTACCTTGCCTTCGGGGTTTATAAGATGATTTTCATTGAAAAGCTGTTTTATATCCTGCTCGGTCGCGCCATCGAATACGG
This sequence comes from Clostridia bacterium, assembly GCA_029054485.1. Classification (GTDB taxonomy): domain Bacteria; phylum Bacillota; class Clostridia; order Christensenellales; family Borkfalkiaceae; genus Coproplasma. Next base: position 2,770 of record JAIDFD010000039.1, read on the forward strand.
GGGTCGCAATCTTCCAGCCGAGCTGTTTGCAGACAAGTCCGAGATGCACTTCCAAAACCTGTCCGATATTCATACGCGAAGGAACGCCGAGGGGGTTCAGCACAATCTGCAAAGGGGTACCGTCCGCAAGGAAAGGCATATCCGCCTGAGGCAGTACGCGAGAGATGACGCCTTTGTTACCGTGGCGTCCCGCCATTTTGTCGCCGACCTGAATTTTTCTCTTCTGCGCAATGTAAACGCGCACGAGTTTGTTTACGCCGGGGGAAAGTTCGTCCTTGTTCTCACGGGTGAAGATTTTTACGTCTACTACTATACCGCCTTCTCCGTGGGGCACTTTCAAAGACGTATCTCTGACTTCCCTTGCCTTTTCGCCGAATATAGCGCGTAAAAGTCTTTCTTCGGGGGTAAGTTCGGTTTCGCCCTTGGGGGTTACTTTACCGACGAGAATGTCGCCGGGCTGAACTTCCGCGCCCACGCGGATAATACCGTCCTCGTCCAAATCTTTAAGCGCGTCCTCGGATACGTTGGGAATGTCGCGGGTAATCTCTTCTTCGCCGAGCTTGGTATCCCTCGCCTCGGTTTCGTGTTCTTCGATATGGATAGACGTAAATACGTCGTCCTGAATGAGTTTTTCCGAAATAAGGATAGCGTCCTCGTAGTTGTAACCTTCCCATTCCATATAGCCGATGAGAATGTTTTTACCGAGGGCAAGCTCGCCGTTATTGGTCGCGGGACCGTCGGCGATTATTTCGCCCGCTTCAACCTTGTCGCCCGTGTTGATAATGGGGCGCTGGTTAAGGCAGGTGCCCTGGTTGGAACGCTCGAATTTTTTAAGTTTGTATTCCGTGATAAGACCGTTGTCTTCTTTAATTTTAATAAGGTCGGATGATACGCCCACTGCTACACCCGCGTTTTTGGCTTTGACCATAACGCCGCTGTCGCGTGCAATCGCGTCCTCGATACCGGTTGCGACAATCGCGCTTTCGGTCTTCATAAGAGGAACTGCCTGACGCTGCATGTTCGAGCCCATCAACGCACGGTTGGTATCATCGTTTTCAAGGAAGGGAATGAGCGCGGTTGCGACCGAAACAAGCTGTTTGGGCGATACGTCCATATAGTCCATCTTGTCAGGCGTGTACTGGGTAATCAAATCGCGGTGACGGCAACCGATATGGTCGTTAACGAAGTGGTTGTTCTCGTCCAAAGGCTCGTTCGCCTGCGCAACGATATATCTGTCCTCTTCGTCCGCGGTGAGGTAGTCTACGCGGTCGGTTACTTTGGTTTCGATTATTTTGCCTTCGTTGTCGCGGATATGCTCAACCTTTCTGTACGGGCTCATAATAAAGCCGTACTCGTTTACGCGCGAGAAGGTCGCAAGCGATGAAATAAGACCGATGTTCTGACCTTCGGGAGTTTCTATGGGGCAGAGTCTGCCGTAGTGCGAGTGGTGAACGTCGCGCACTTCGAATGTAGCCCTGTCTCTGTTCAGACCGCCGGGGCCGAGCGCGGAAAGCTTACGCTTGTGGGTAAGTTCTGCCGCGGGGTTGGTCTGGTCCATGAACTGCGAAAGCTGGGACGAGCCGAAGAACTCTCTTATTACCGCGGAAACGGGGCGGACGTTTACAAGCCCCGAGGGGGTAACTTCCATTGCGTCCTGCGTTGCCATACGCTCTTTGATGAGCTTTTCAAGACGGGCGATACCTATTCTGAGCTGGTTCTGCAACAGCTCGCCTACCGAACGCACGCGGCGGTTGCCGAGGTGGTCGATATTGTCTATGGTGCCGATTCCGTATTGAAGGTCTATATTTGTGGAAATGGAAGCCACAATATCATCGACCGTAATGTGCTTGTGGTTGAGTTTTTCGATAATGGGCTTTATGGTTTTCTTTTCGTCTGCGTCTAAAACAGTCTTGTCCGAATCCAAAAGCTCGGCAAACTTTTTGCAGGCTTCAACGAATTTTACGCGGGTTTCGCGTCTCTTTTCCCTGTTCTTCTTCTCTTCGGGCTTTTCGTCCTCGGTTTCGCCGATTTCCGCAGTGTAGTAAATCGCGTTGATTGCATCGCGGTATTTTTCTGCTACTTCCTCGCTCTTTGCGCCGTTGCACTCCTCTGCGATAGTGCGCATAAACTTGAAGTTGGGATAATATATTGTAGGCAGAAGTCCGAAGATTTTGTGGTTCTTTTCGCTTACCGCCTTGAAGTTAACCGTGTTGTTTGCGATAATCTTGTGCTTGATTTCGCCCTGCTCGGCATCGGATACGAGAACGAACACTTCGTTCACGCCAGCGTCCTGCATTTCGATTGCCTGACTTTCGGAAACGACTTCGCCTGCGTGTCCCATAACTTCGCCCGTTTCGGGATTGAACACGTCCTCGGCAAGTTTACAGCCGGGAAGTCTGTACGCAAGATTGAGCTTTTTGTTGAACTTGTATCTGCCGACCTTTACCACATCGTAACGGCGGGGGTCGAAGAACAGGTTGTTAAGATGCTGTTTAACCGAAGCTTCGGTGGGAACTTCGCCGGGGCGGAGTCTCCTGTACAGCTCGATAAGACCGTCTGACTCGGATTTGGTGGTGTCCTTTGCGATGGTGTTCTCAATCATTTTTTCGTTTGCAAATAAATCGAGAAGCGCCCTGTCAGAGCCGAAGCCCAGCGCACGCAAAAGAACGGTCGCGCAGATTTTACGCTTTCTGTCAACGTGAACCCACATTACTCCCTGCGAGTCCTGTTCAAGCTCTAACCACGCGCCGCGGTTGGGGATGACGGTTGTGCCGAACATTTCCTTGCCCGTCTTGTCGCGGGTGGAAGCATTATAAACGCCGGGCGAGCGGACAAGCTGGGATACTATTACGCGCTCCGCGCCGTTAATAATAAAGGAACCGCTGTCGGTCATCAAGGGGAACTCGCCCATAAACACGGGCTGGTCGATAACCTCTTCCTTGACTTTGTTAACCAGTCTTACGGTTACGTGCAAAGGCAGCGCGTATGTTGCATCGCGGTTTCTGCACTCCTTTTCATCGTACTTGGGCTTTTCGTCAAACCAGTGATTGAGAAAATACAATTCGTAGTGATCGGAATAGTCGGTTATCGGCGAAAAATCTTCAAAAACTTCCGCTATGCCCTCGTTGATAAAGGAATAATAGCTGGACTTCTGAATTTCAACGAGGTCGGGAATTTCAATAACCTCGTTAATCTTTCCGAACTTCCGTCTTTCAGTTTTGCCATACTTGTGAACGGGTAAATTCATTAAAGAGAACTCCTTTTTTTGGCTTGTACGCCTTGATTTATTTTCACATAGGCGATTATCCGTATATATCTTTTCACCGGAAAAAATCTATAATGTTACCAAAGTTAGTTCACGAAAATTTGTTGCACAAATTTTCCGTGAGATTGCTGTGGTCGTGAATTTCTTAACGGGCGAAATGAATCCGCCCTTGAAATTCTCAACGTAAGCAATATATGCCGATTTTGCTTGTCCGCGAAAAAATTTTTTTATTTAGCGGAAAAATTTTTTATTTCCCCCCTTTACAAACTTGAATTAATATAGTATG
>JAIDFD010000004.1 GCA_029054485.1 Clostridia bacterium
TTTGACCTCTTCGGGAATATCCTGCTCGTCCTTTTTGGCGACCCATTTAAGGTACTCGTCCGCGTCCTTTTTGAAAAAGCCCAAAAGCGAATAGGTCTTTTTTATCTGGTAGACCTCTTCTGCGCAGGAAGAGTCGCCCTTTTCGCACTTAGCCGAAATGCCTTTGAAAAGTCCGAAAAGCCGCGACAGCGCAAGCGCGGTGTTGAAGTCATCGGACATATCCCTGTCAAAGTCCTCGTCTATGCGCTTGCAACCCTTGCCGCCCCTGCCGAATTTGTCCTCAACCTTTTTAATAATGTTGTAAAAGGAAGTTATGTGCTTTTCGGCTTCATCGAAAATGCCGTCCGTCAGATTTATGTCGGCGCGGTAATTGAATTGCAAAAGGGCAAATTTAACCGCTTCGTTGGAGTATTTTTCTAAGAGGTCTTGCAAAAGAATACTGTTGCCGAGGCTCTTTGACATCTTTTGTCCGTTTACCTTGATAAGACCGTTGTGAGTCCAGTACTTTGCAAACTGCTTGCCTGTAAGACTTTCACTCTGCGCGATTTCGTTTTCATGGTGGGGAAAGACCAAATCCCTTCCGCCGCCGTGAATATCTATTTGGTCGCCGAACGCCGCGCGTGTCATTGCCGAACACTCTATGTGCCAGCCCGGTCTGCCCTTGCCCCAAGGGGAATCCCAACAGATTTCACCCTCCTTCGCCGCCTTCCAAAGCGCGAAGTCGGCGGGGTTTTTCTTCTCTTCGCCGTTCTCTATTCTAACGCCGTCCAGCATATCTTCAACCGACCTGCCGCTAAGACAGCCGTAACGCTTGAACGTGGTCACGTCGAAATAGACGTCTCCGCAGGGCGCGGGATAGGCGTGTCCGCTTTCGATAAGCTTTTTGATAAAACCGATTACGTTTCCGATATTCTCTGTAGCTTTCAGCCAGAGGTCGGGCTCGCCTATATCCATCTCGTCCATAACCGCATCGATCTTTTTTATCATCTGCGCGGCATACCTGTCCGCGGGTATTCCCGTTTCCTTGGATTTGGCGATAATTTTATCGTCCACGTCCGTGTAATTTCTTGCGTAGGACACCTTGTAGCCCTGCTTTTGCAGGAACTTGCGCATAATATCGTAAATAAGCGCCTGATAGCCGTGACCTATGTGCGCCTCGCCCGAAACGGTTATGCCGCAGGCGTACATCTTAACCTTGCCCTCTTCAATGGGCGCGAACTCTTCTTTCGTTCTTGTAAGCGTATTATAAATTTTCAATTATTCTGCCTCCGGCTTTCTGCCGTTGATTTTTACTATTTTTGCGGGAACCCCGACCGCCGTAGCGTTAGGGGGAATATCTGTAAGCACAACCGCGCCCGCTCCTATTTTGGCGTAGTCGCCGATATTTACCCTTCCCAAAATTTTCGCGCCTGCGGAAATAACGCAGTGCCTGCCCACAGTCGGGTGGCGCTTTCCGCTCTCTTTGCCCGTGCCGCCCAAGGTCACGCCCTGATACAGCACAGTGCCTTCGCCCACTTCCGCAGTTTCGCCTATCACCACTCCCGCGCCGTGGTCAATGAACACTCCCGCCGCGATTTTTGCCGCGGGGTGGATTTCTATTCCGGTGAAGAACTTTGCCGTCTGCGAAATTATGCGGGCTATAAGTTTTAAGCGGATTTTAAGGAATGCCTGTGCGAACCTGTGCGCGATAAGCGCGTGCACGCCCGAATAGGTCAAAAGTATTTCAAATTTATTCCGCGCGGCAGGATCGTTTAGTTTCGCCGCGTTCAAATCCGCGCGCAGCCTTGAGAAAAACATTTTAAAAAATTACACCCTTACAATATATGTAAAGGCGTAGTGCCGCTGTTAAAAAGCTGTTTACGTCGGATTTTCTTAATTATATATTAATCTTTTTGTAATTGCAAGCAATTTGCTATCGCTTGGGTTTCCCTTTTTATCGGGGTGAAAATTTGCGATGACGGCAAATGTAATTTTTTAACAAATACAGGATTGTTTTGTTAAAAAATTTCTTCAATTTCTTGACAAAAAGGCGATATTATGTTACAATTTGTCCAGCATCTAAAAAGTGATAAAAATTCACAAAGGAGACTAAGATGAAACGTGAACGCATTGAGGAAATCGCAGAAATTCTTGACAGACGCGGTAAAATGACGCTGGAACAGCTTGAAGAAGTTTTCCCCAACGTATCCCAGATGACGTTGAGGCGCGACCTTTTTCAGCTTGAAGAGGACGGGCGTATAATCCGTATCCGCGGCGGCGCAATGTCCGTTAAGGAAGTCCAGAAAGTTTCCGGCGAGGAATACACGAAAAAGACCACTATAAATACGGACGCGAAAATTGTAATCGCGCAGAAAGCCGCAGGGCTTATCGATGAAAACTCTAGCATTTTCATCGACGGCGGAACCACCGCTATGTACCTTTCAAAGGAAATGCCCGATTTGAAGTGCAACATCTTTACCAACGGCATTGCGGTTGCAATGGAGCTTGCACAGAAAAAGAACGTTAATATTACCGTAGTCGGCGGTCAGCTTATGAGGGAAAATCTTTCCACCTCTTCACCCGCGGCAAAGGAATATTTCGATTTGACCAATTTTGAAATTGCGATTGTTTCAGCTACGGCTTTTACGCCAGAAAACGGATTTTCGTGCAACAGCCAGATTGAAAGCGACCTTTTAAAGAGCGTATTCAAAAAGGCAAGACACGTTTATATGATGCTTGACAGCTCTAAGATAGGCAAAATCAACCCCTACACATTTGCCAAGCTTGAAGATATAGACGTGCTTATAACAGACGACAATTTCCCCAAGGAATACAAAGCCCTGTTCGAGGCGGAAAACATCGTTGTAATGTAACTTAAAATTTTAAAGCCTCCGCGCTTTCCGGCGCGGAGGCTTTTTCTTTTTTTATATGCCGTTTTCAGTCGCTCCAACGGTGTTTGTTCAAGGTTCTGTCCTTAATATCATCGTAAAACTCGAAATATTTTTCGCGCACCTCTTCCACCGTCATATTATCGTCCAAGAGACCCAAAAGGCCGTCCAGCTCTTCGGGCGTAAAGTCCGAAAGGCAGAACTCGCCATCGAACGCCTGCGCCAATTTCATTAAATCCCAACCCGTTGCTTTCATATAACACTTAATCTTCTAACCTTTTGGCTTCGTCCAGCATCTTAAGATTCGTTGTCATATCGCAATCTCTGTCGGAATAACTATAACGGTAAAACGTTGTAGAATTCGCCGAACCGCTGAACCCCTGAATTTTGCCCGACCATCTTTCTGCAATGAGATAGGAATGAAACAGTCCGTTTGGCCAAAGCCTGTAAATTAATCTGAAGCCCGTGTCCTCGCCTATTCCCGTAGCATCGTCGTCGTTTTCACCGGCAACCCAATGGCAGTTGCTTGAGTCGTTTGACTGGCGCAACATTTTAAGCGAAGAATTGTCCTTATTCGCCACTTCCGTGTCAATAGTAAGCATTACGTTTATAATGCCGTTATCCTCATCCTCGCTTATAGAGGCATACTTGATAATATTTTCCGCAAGGATATTAATATTTCCGCGGATAGTAGTCGTATCCTGACCCTTAATTTCCAAGCCCGCGTTTGCGATTATATCTTCCTCAATATCTTCGGGTGCAATGGGTACGCGCTTTTGTATTTTCAGCTCGTGCGTGCCCCAGTCTCCCTTGCTTGTGTCGGTTTTCCAGGTACATTCCAAAAGCGTCAAATCAAGGGTTTCGTTTTGTCTGCCGTATTTTATATTACTGCCGGAAAAGCGGTACAAAAGGTCAGTCTGGTCGGTAAATCTCAAACTCGCCGTTTCAAACAAATTTTTAAACGTTGCTATAAAACCTTCCGCTTCATCTACTTTTTTAAGCGAATAATGGTAACGGTAACCGCAGGATTTCTCGGTTTCGTTGACCCGTAGATAATACTCCTGTCTGTACGCCGTACCGGAACCGTTTGAGCCGAGGTTGGTATCAGCTTTCATATTACTGAAAAAGACGTACTGGTCCAACGTTCTTTCGTTATAGCATGCGTAAGCAAACAGTTTTGCGGCGGCAATTTTTCCAGCGGTCTGCACTTCTGCGTCATCGTAATTTACATCGCCGAATTCATCGAGGTGCATGTTTGCAACCGCTTTATAATCGTCAAGCACTTGCTTTGACTGCTCTTCGTAATACGCTTCCTGTGTGGGTGCAAGGTCTACGTCCTGCATTATTTCGCCCATATCAACGTTGACGCGTTTTCCGCAACCGTTACAGCCCGCAAGCAGAACGCTTGCCGCGATTACCGGAACAGCAATTAATGCAAGCGGTTTAATAAATTTTTTCATCGTTTATCCCTGTAAATACTTATATGGCTTTGATTATACCATGTTTATTGTCATTAATCAAGGGAATTTAACCATAATATGACAAAAAGTAATAAATATTTATGACAATCAAACGGATTTAACTACGCCGGAAAATAGCGTGGTATCGTTTCTGTCGGTGATAATGAACCCGAAAGCCCCGCTTAAAACAAAGTCGTTGTAAAAAAATTGGTATGCGGGCGGCTCGGCGGAACCCACGCCTCCGATTATCGTTACAGCCGCGCCCTCTATTCCCATTTCGTCAACGGTCAACTTGGTTACGTGCTGAACTTTATCGCAAAAGCTGTCCTCATAGGTCAGACTTGAAAAATCGCAACCGCTCGCAAACAAATGCTCTACGCCGTAGTATTTACTTAAAATTCCTTTTACGTCCTCGTCGTACGAGCAGTCGTATTCGGGGAACAGACAACGCGTTTCGTAAATAATTGCGTTTTCGTCGTCCACGCTCTGATAGACGAGCGAGTTCACCTTCTGCAAATTTTCGGCGGTGAAAACGTCGTCGACGGAGTAGCCGTCGTTCGGCAGAATGAATTTCAGCTTATATCCGCCGCCGTAAGTCGTCGTATAAAAGGCGGAAAAAGTCTCTTCCTCGTACGCTCTGCCGCTTATATAATTACCCTGCAACAGCTTGGTTGCGGTTGTCGTGCCGTCATAATTTTTAAAGTCGTAGCTTTCGTCTGTAAAATGCAATACTTTGCCCTCGGTGTTCCACACGGCTTTGAGATACAGTGTGTTAATCAGCGCAAACAGAGTTTCTTTGGAAAGCTGAAAGTCCTTGTCGATAAAACCGCTCGTTCTCTCTTTCACGAAATCGCGCACGGCTTGGTTTGCCGCCGCGTTGCCGTTTGCAAAATCCGCGGCGTAGGAATAGCAATTATAGTACTCGGACAGAGAGTCGATACAATTCTGCTTAAAGGGCGTACCCTCGTCCACCCAGATTGAGTTAGTGAGCATTAGTTCACTAATTATCTCGCTATTGACGCCGTGTCCTATTGCAAGCGAGCGGTAAAGAAGTGAAATATTTTCTTTAAGTTCGTCGTAAGAAACGCCGAGCGCGTTCAGAATTTCGTTGCGCGTTTCGCCTGCGGCGCACTCCGCAGCAAGCGAGAGAGCCATATACACCGAAACGGGCGAAACAGCGAAGTTGTCCGCCTTGTCGTAATCGGCATAAGTGTATTCGGCAAATGTGGCGGCAAAATTTTCCGCCGCGGCTTTGAAATTCAAGTAATTTTCGCTATTAAACTGTTCGTAACTTACGGGCGTAGTCGTTTCGGGCTTGCCAAGCAGCGTACTTTTGCCCTCCGTGCCTTTGCCGCAAGCCGTAAAAGAAAGTGCGCAAAGGGCGGTGCAGGCGCAGGTTGCCAACATTTTGAATTTTATTTTCATAATTTGCCCCCTCTTTTTTGTGTTTATTATACCAATGAAAATGCATTTTGTCAATCTCACCCTTTTTACGGTTTTGCAGGCGAAAAATCTCGGCAACTTCCTTCTCCGCGGCGGCAAGGAAACACCGCCGCTACGGTCACCGCTTGCGCGCTGTTATGCGCAAGCTCTTCTCGGACGGCAAAA
>JAIDFD010000040.1 GCA_029054485.1 Clostridia bacterium
GGTAACTACCGCAATATGGGGTCTGAGGCTTGTCAGCGTTTCAAGCTGGAATGAAGAAATTTCTATAACCGCAAAATCGTCAAAACCAAGCTTGTCAACTTCGCTTACGAGCGGATTACCGATATTGCCGCACGCAACCGTGCTTTCCCCTGCATTTTCCAAAACCGAATTCATCATCGAAACGGTTGTGGTTTTGCCGTTGGTGCCGGTTACCGCAATAGCGGTTGCGCGGAGATAAAGCGCGCCCAATTCCTCTTCGCCTATAATCGATTTACCCTGCTTTCTGAATGCAACGGGCAAGGGGTTGTCTATAGGAATTCCGGGACTGATTACAAGCAAGTCGCACTCGCTTATTGCATCGGCGTAGGTTTCCGCCGTAACTATGTGCGCTCCGTCTGAAGCCAGACTATTCATTACCGCGATAATGTTATCGTTTATAACGTCATCGTAAACATACACTTCCGCACCCCTGTCAAGCAAAAAACGCGCACTGCTTTCACCCGACTTTGACATACCTGCTACCATAAACTTCTGATTTCTGAAATACATTTGTTCCTCACACAAATAATAATGATAATATTCCGACAAGTGCGGTAATCAATACGTATGCGTAAGTTATCTTACACTCGGTATATCCCTTCATCTGAAAGTGATGATGCAGGGGTGCCATTAAAAACACTCGACGCCTTGTCCGTTTATAATATATTACCTGCACTATCACCGATATTCCTGAAATTACAAACATAATTCCGAGTAACGGAATAAAAAGCGAATTTCCCGAAAAAACGGATACACACGAAATAAATCCGCCGAGCGCGAGCGAACCCGTGTCGCCCATAAATACAGAAGCTCTGTTTGAATTAAAAAGCAAAAAGGCGGCAATAGCGCCAAAAGCTATAAAGCACAGTAAGGACGACTTGTCCGACTGGATAGACAGTATAAGCCCCATGATAAAGAGATACGCCGAGCTTGTACCGCCCGCCAAACCGTCAAGCCCGTCTGTAAGGTTTACGCAGTTTACGGTAGCCGTAAAAATGAGAATTACAAGCGGGATTATTCCCCAGCCGATATAAACCGACTTTCCGCCGGAAAAGGGCAAATATAAATAGCACAAATCGTTCATGTAGCAAAATACTGCGGCAACGGTTGCGATTGCTACCTGAAATATAATTTTTTGACAGGGCTTTAAACCGCCGTTGTCCTTGCGGTAAATTTTTAAAAAGTCGTCCAAAAAACCGACTACGGTAAAACCGGCGGTTATTGATAAGGTCAGATTTACCCTTATGTTTTTAAAGCCGAAAAAACAAAACCCAACCACAATTATAGCGGCAATAAAAGCAAGTCCGCCCATTGTAGGCGTACCGCTTTTATTTTTATGCTCTTTAACATAGCCGAGAATATACTGTCCCGCTTTCAACCGCCGAAGTATCGGCAGTATTATCATCATTAGCGCGAGCGATGCCAAAAACGCCGCCAACATTCCCCAAAGATAGTTTTTCATTTATTTCAACCGATAATTTTTTTTATAACCGTATTGTCGTTATAGCTGTGTTTTATTCCCATTATTTCCTGATAGTATTCGCCGCCCTTGCCCGCAACGAGAAGTATATCGCCCTTTTCCAAAAGCTTAATTGCATACTCGGTCGCAGTCTCCCTTTCGGTTACGGTAACGTAAGATTTACCCGTTGGCTTTATTCCCGCTTCTATCTGCGTGATAATGTCGTAAGGGTCCTCGAATCTAGGATTATCAGACGTAATTATACAAAAGTCGGCATACTTTGCGGCAATTTCACCCATAATTGGACGCTTGCTCGCGTCTCTGTTTCCGCCGCAACCGAACAGGCAGTAAAGTCTGCCGTCACAAAGCTTTTTCAGCGCCTGCAATGATTTTTCCAACCCGTCTGGCGTATGCGCAAAATCCACGAATATATCCGCGCCGTTATACTTTGCAACGTGTTCAAGCCTGCCAGAAACTTTTTTGAGATTGCAAAGACCCTGCGCAACATGTTCGGTTTTTATGCCGAGCAATTTTGCGCACATTGCCGCCGCCATTGCATTGTAAACATTGTGCCGAGCGGGTATGTTTAAGTTAATTTCGTACAGCTCATCGAACAGGTTGATAACAAAGGTCGTACCGTCGATCCGCTCGACAATATCCACGGCAAAAACGTCCGCGGGATTTTTAAGACCGTAGCTTATACAGTCGTCAAGTTCCAGCAAAAGTTTCTGCCCGAGATTATCATCCGAATTGACAACCGAGTATTTACACTTTTTGTTGGCAAATAACTTGCGCTTACACTCGGCGTAATCGTGCATATTGCCGAAAAAATCAAGATGGTCCTGCGTGCAGTTAGTGAATATCCCAACCTCGAAATTAAGACCGCTTATCTTGTCAAAGTAGATTGCGTGCGCCGAAACCTCCATAAAGACGTACTGCACGCCGCTCTTCACCATATCCGCAAAAATACCGTGCAAAAATATAGGGTCGGGAGTCGTCAGTTCTGGCGCAACGAATTTTTCGGCATAGCTTATTCCAAGCGTACCTATCACGCCGCAACTTTTGCCAGCCGCCTTAAAAATGCTTTCAAGCATATAGGTGGTCGTTGTCTTACCGTTTGTGCCCGTTACCGCGACTAATTTCAGCTTTTTATCTGCATAGCCGTAAAATGCGCATGCAAAATTCGCTACTGCGCTTCTGCCGTCCCCGACTATTATCTGCGGAATTTTGCAGTTTAAATCGCGCTCGCAAACGACCGCCGCCGCGCCGGCTTTGATTGCCTCGTCTATATATCGGTGTGAATCGTTCTGTCCGCCCTCATAACAGAAAAACAGGTCACCCTCCCTGACCTTTCTGCTGTCCGCGCAAAGTCCTGAAATTTCCACGTCCGCATTGCCGTTTATACGGTTGTATGCAACTGATTGTAAAAGCTGTAAAAGGTTCATAATTTCCTCCGCTAAACGTATGGCTGAATGTTTTTAATATTTATTATGTCGGTAAAAATTTCATTAGCAACGGGCGCGGCAACCGCACTGCCGTAATAAACGCCTTCGGGCTCATCGACGATTACGAGTGCGAGATACTGCGGGTTATCCGCGGGGAAAAAGCCGCAGAAAGAGGAAATGTATTTACCAACGGCAACATGACCGTCCTCGTACTTTTGCGCCGTACCGGTCTTTCCGCCAACCTTATATCCCTCTATAAATGCCTTTGAACCGCTCCCTTCTGAAACAACCCCTTCGAGCATGGAAGCGAGAATTGTTGAAGCTTCCGTACTTATAGGTCTGTTTAAAAGAACGGGATTTGCGCTTTCAACTTTACCGCTTGAAGATACTACAGACTTTAAAAGTCTGGGCAGATAATAATAACCGCCGTTTACCGAAGCGGCGACCGCGCATGCAAGCTGTATACCCGTAACCGCCACTGTCTGACCAAATCCTATTCTCGCCAGATCGCAATCTCTCAAAAGTGACTGGGGAACCAACATTCCGAGAGCTTCGCCCGTAAAATCGAGTCCCGTTACGTTGCCGAAGCCGAACGCGGTAAGATAGTCGTAAAAGGTCTCCTTTCCCAAAGAAAGCGCAATATCCGTAAAGCACGGGTTGCAACTGTTGTTCAACGCTTCCGCAAGAGTCTGGTTTGAATGTTTGCCGTTTGAGTGGTCAGACCAACACTTGATTTTTGTTCCGTCGACCGTTCTCGTTCTGCTTGAATTGAATATGTAAGAATTTGAAAATGCGTTTTTATTGCCGTTGAGATATTCTTCGATATTAGCCGCCGCCGTAACGACCTTGAAGGTCGAACCAGGTTCGTAAATATCGCAGACTATGCTGTTTCTTGAAAGCGCGTTCAAAGTTTCGGTATCGTCACGCGGCACATTGTTCAAATCGTATGAAGGATAGTTTGCCATTGCAAGAATTTCAAAATTCTGCGGATTTAAAACGATGCAAGATGCCGATTTTGCATTGCTCGAAGTGTATACCCTCTTCATCGCCTCTTCAATGGCAAGCTGAATATCGATATCGATAGTAAGGCGCACTTCATCGCCGTCTTTGGCCTCGCTGTAAACAACCACTGAATTTTCGGTTTCCACGCCGACTATATCGGTGGTGTACATTATTTCGCCGTTGACGCCGCTGAGAATTTCGTTGTAGTATTTTTCCACACCCGAAAGTCCCGAGCCGTCGTTTGACGTAAAGCCGAGTACCTGACAGAGCGCATCGTTGTATGTGTACTGCCTTGTATTATCGCGCGAGTAATATACCCCAGGCAAATCGTAAGGCACAAGCTTTTCAACACTCTCTTTGGCAACCTGTCTTGCCAAAGTTATTTCCGATACCTTACCGCCCTCGATTTTTTCAAGCACTGCCTGAGGGTCAAGGTCAAACAAACCGCTTAAAACGGTTGCAGTATACTCGGCGTTTACAACCGCATTGGGGCGCAAAAATACGCTGTACGAAGTTTTGTTGCCGGCAAGAATTTCACCGTTTCTGTCACTGATAACACCGCGGCTTGCTATAACGGGAATTTCTCTGTTCCACTGATCGGTGGCTTTATATGTAAGCTCTTTACCCCACACGACCTGAACGTAGAACAGTCTGCCCAAAATTATGCAAAAAATAAAGGCTATTGCCAAACCCATTGACAATAACCTCTTTTGTAAAACCGTAATTGAAAATCCCGATTTAAATATTTTTTTAATTTTTAATATCTCCTTATCCGAGAATCATTCCGTTGCTCTGAGCAAATCCGTTTACCGTGTCGGCAAAGTTAGATAAGTAATCCTGCATTTCACCGTTCAACGCGTTGTATGTGTCGGCAACGTTGTTATACGACACGTCAAGCGCATTTAAAGTGTTGCCCAAACCAGAAATAATTGCGGAGTTGATTATGATAAGAACGAAAAGCGCCAAAACTACGCTCACGATTGCCGCAATAAGAATTTTGTTCTTTTTTGTAAGAACCTTTTTCGTAGAGCCTACGTTTTCTATTTTGCTGATTTCTTCGTTTCTTTTAACGCCCGCAGTTCTATACTGAATGGTTGCCTGCGTAGGGCGCAAATCCTCGTTTTCTTCCTCTTCGACAACTTCGGCAACGGCGGGTTTATTTAACATCCGTCTGTTTATTGCGCTGTCGGCGCGGAAAATATCGGCGTCCGCACGGGCATTTTCAACAAGATAAGGCTTTTGCGCGTAAACGTGAACACGCTCGGGTGCAACGTTTATTTCGCGCTTGGTTTCAGCGGGAGCCGCACTCTTGTCTATAATATCGTTAAGCGTGCACGAGGGATTGATAAGCTTTGCATAATTTGCGCTTATCTTCGAGTTATGACGCTCGTCCTCAGTCATTACCGAGGCGCGCTCGTCCGCGTACCCGCTCTCTCTTTCATATTCATTGATTTTTCTTTCTAATACCGGTGCGACTGCCATATTTTTTCTCCTTATCGCATTTTAAAGTATTTTTTCGGCTATTCTCAGTTTTGCGCATTTCGAGCGCGAATTTATACGCATCTCTTCTTCGCTTGCCGTAATAGGTTTTTTTGTAATAATTTCAATCTCTTTCTTTTTGCCGCATACGCACACCGGCAGGCTTTTGTCGCAGATACAGTCACATTCCAACATCTTGAAAGCTTGTTTCACTATTCTGTCCTCAAGCGAATGAAAGGTCAAAACCGCTATTCTTCCACCCTTTTTAAGCCTTCTGGTAAGTCCCGTAACGCAGTCGTACAAGCCTTCCAATTCGCCGTTTACGGCTATCCTTATCGCTTGGAAACTCTTGCGGGCGCAGGGTCCGTTCTGCTTAAATTTTGCAGGTATGCTGTCCTCGATAATCTCGGCAAGTTCGCCGCAAGTCAGTATATTTTTTCGGGTTCTGACCTTGACTATATTTGCCGCTATTTCAGGTGCAAATCTCTCTTCTCCGTACTCTCTCAGAATTTTAGTCAATTCTTTTTGCGAGTAACTGTTTACTATTGTTTCAGCTGTGAGAGGGGACGTCCTGTCCATTCTCATATCCAAAGGCGCTTGGGGCTTCATATACGAAAACCCCCTCTCTTCGTTATCAAGCTGATAGCTCGATACTCCGAAGTCAAGTATTACGCCGTCCAGTTCGTCAACCTTTGCCAGCATCAGAACATCGACGTAATTCTTATAGTCAGATTTATATATGTCGAACGAGCCTTGAAATTCGGCAAGCCTTTGATTTGCCGCCGCTATCGCGTCATCGTCCAAATCTGTCGCAATCAGTCTTCCGCCCGGGGTACAGCGTTTTAATATTTCGTAAGAGTGTCCTCCGCCGCCCACCGTGCCATCGAAATATACGCCGCCTTTTTTTACCTTCAAGCCGTCTATACAAGGCTCTCTCATGACGGGTATATGAGCAAATTCTTTCATTTATAAATCAAGTATTCAGAAT
>JAIDFD010000041.1 GCA_029054485.1 Clostridia bacterium
AATACTATATCCTGAGATGTCTCGTGGGGTCGGAGAGGTGTATCAGAGACAGCAGTTTATTCCGAAAAGGAAATCCGCGCCATTGCGGAAGTCTGCCTTAAACACGGGCTTATAGTTTTGTCGGACGAAATTTACGAAAAACTTATTTACGGTGGACAGCCCCATTTTTCGATTGCCGAAGTTTCGCCCGAAATGAAAGAGCAGACGATAGTCATCAACGGCGTATCTAAATCCTTTGCTATGACCGGTTGGCGTTTGGGTTACCTCGCCTGCCCCGAAAACGTTGCAAAGGCGATTGCCTCTTTCCAGAGCCACTCGACTTCGAACGTAAACACAATGACCCAGTACGCAACGGTTGCCGCGTTTGAGGGGGATAAACAGCCCATGCTCGATATGGTCAAAGCGTTCGGCGAAAGACGCAAAAAAATGCTTGAAATTCTGGACGGTATGAAGGAACTCGGTCTTGACTACGTCAAGCCGGAGGGCGCGTTTTACGTTATGCTCCTTTGCGACAATCTCTACGGCAAGAGTTATAAGGGCAAAAAGATAAGCGGAAGTATGGACGTTGCCGATATGCTTTTGCAGTACAAAAAAGTTGCGATAACTCCGGGCATCTGCTTCGGCGACGACGACGCCGTCCGTCTTTCCTACGCGCTTTCAACCGCGGATATGACCGAAGGGCTTGAAAAGATAGCCGAATTTGCTCGCGAATGTGAATAAGCGCTTAAAATCGCAAAAAAAATTTGGAAAATTTTGAAAAAGGGTCTTGTAATTCACTTTAATTTCTGTTAAAATTTAATTGAACAGGAGGATACTAAATGATTAAAATTATTTACGGACCTAAGGGCGAAGGAAAAACCAAGCAACTGATCGACGCGGCTAACTCACATGCGGAAAAAGCAAAGGGACTAAGCGTATTCATAACCGATACAAAGCGTTATATGTACGACCTTGCCCGTAACGTGCGCTTTATCGACGTTACCGACTGGTCGGTTGCAGGCGAGGACGCTCTCTGCGGATTTGTAAAGGGAATTGCCGCGAGCGACGGCGATTACGAATATATGTACATAGACGGAATTGCCCGTATTGCGGGCAAGGACCTGAAAAACCTTGCGGGCATATTCTTTATGCTTGACAAAATATCAAATGAGAACAAAATCGTTATCACTATAACTTGCAGCTGCGAAAAGGAAGAACTCCCCGATTTCGTTGCAAAATACGCTTAAAAGTAAAATTATTGTTACGGACGGCGGTGATGCGCCGTCCGTAATTTATTAGAAACTCCACTCATCGCCGAATACTGCGTCAGTCGTCGCGCCGCCTCGGGTTACGTACAAAAAGTACGCGCCCCGTCGTCGGTGCTTGACTTCCTTGTATTAGGCGCGATTGAAGTTTCTAAGGTAAGTAAAAGGCGGGGGATAAGGAGAACACCATATGAAATTTATCAGTACGCGCGGAGGAGAAAGCGTTTCGGGCGCACAGGCGATTGTAAAAGGACTGTCTGAAAACGGCGGTCTTTTCGTGCCCGAAAAATTCCCGCATATAACTTTGGAAGAAATCGAAAATATGTGCGGGCAGAACTATCCCGAACGCGCGGCGGCGGTGCTTACAAAACTTTTGGACGACTATCCTAAGGACGAGCTTTTGTCCGCCTGCGAAGAGGCGTACTCCAAATTCGAGGGCGATCCCGCGCCTCTCGTCAAGCTGGACGACGGCGTTTATATGCTCGAACTTTTCCACGGTCCCACCTGCGCGTTCAAGGATATGGCGCTCACGCTTTTGCCCTACCTTTTAAGAAAGGGCTGTGATATTTGCGGCATCAAGGACGAAATTTTGGTTTTAACAGCGACTTCGGGCGACACCGGCAAAGCCGCGCTTGAAGGCTTTAAGGATAAAAAGGGCGTAAAAATCGCCGTGTTCTATCCCGTAGAGGGCGTTTCGGGTATGCAGAAGCTTCAAATGTCCACGCAGGACGGAAGCAACGTAAACGTGGTTGCGGTCAAGGGCAACTTCGATGACTGCCAGACCGCCGTGAAAGAGATTTTTTCAAACGCGGAATACGCGAAAATTCTCGCAAAGAAAAAAGTGCGCCTGTCCTCGGCAAACTCAATAAATTTCGGCAGACTTGCGCCCCAGATAGCATATTATTTTTCGGCTTACGCCGACCTTTTGTCCTCAAAGCAGATAGCTTTGGGCGAGGAAATCGACTTCACCGTGCCCACGGGCAACTTCGGCAATATCCTCGCAGGCTATTACGCAAAGCTTATGGGCTTACCGGTACGCAGACTGCACTGCGCTTCAAATAAAAATAATGTTTTAACCGATTTCTTCGCAAAGGGCGAGTACGATATAAACCGCGAGTTTTACAAGACCACTTCGCCCTCGATGGATATTTTGATTTCTTCCAATTTAGAGCGGCTTATATTTGAAATTTCGGGCAGAAACGAAAAACTCACGGCTAAGCGTATGGCGGACTTGAAAGAGAACGGCAAGTATGAAATTTCAGACGAAGAACGCGAAATTCTGTCCGCGACTTTCGACGGCGGCTGTGCGGACGACGACGAGTGCGTAGAGGCTATGTACGATGTGTTTATCGACACGGGCTATACAATGGATACCCACACGGGCTGTGCAATGAAGGTTGCCGTGGACTGGTTTGAAAAGAACAAAAAGGACGAAACCAAGATGGTTATCGTGTCCACCGCAAATCCCTACAAATTCCCGCAGGACGTACTTTACGCCATTACGGGCAACGATGCAAAGGACAGCTTCAAGTGCATAAAACGCCTGCACGCGGCAACGGCAATGGCTGTGCCCAAGTGTCTTTCGGCGTTGCGCGATAAACCCGCGCGTTTTAGTAAGACAATTAAATCGGATAATCTGTTTGTGAATATACTCGAAGTTTTGGGATGATATAATTAGTTTGTTTGGCTAGAAGAACTCCCCCCGCCGAATTGACGCGGGGGCGTAAATTTTTTATTGGAATTTAAAAAAA
>JAIDFD010000042.1 GCA_029054485.1 Clostridia bacterium
TCGCGTTGCTCTCCGCATCGAAAGAGAAGCCCGCGTTCGCGCTTGCAAACCGGTTTGTCAGTATTGTATAGTTGATAAACTTGGGCGAAAGCGGTTCGCCGAACGATTGGATTTTGGGCGCGCGCTTGTTGAAGTTCATCGTCTGGGCGCGGTCGTAAACCTTGTCGCTTATCTCAAACGTACTTTCATCGCGGTTTGCCGTTCCTATAAACCATACGTTTGCAGGGATTTTTATGGTGTGACCTTCGGTCAGCGCGGAGTAGGGTTTTTTCTCGCCGTTTTCCGTGCGGTACAGTTTTACGTTCAATAGCTTAATTTCGCGTTTATCCTCTTCGTGTTCCATAAGGGAAAGGAAGTCCGAAAAATAGTACTCTATCCTGCTCAGGTTCATCTCGTCGAGGACGATAAAAGTGGGCACGGAAGGGTTCAGTTTCGCCTTGTACAGGCACTGGGTAAACTTTTTGGGCGTAAAGCATTTACTGAATTCGTTGTAGTAGCCGAGTAGTTCGTTTTTGTCGCGCCACGAAGATTCTACTTCTACGATTTCGCAGTTGCCCATTACCGCCTCTGCAAAAATTTTAGGCAGACTGGTTTTACCGGTTCCGCTCATACCCTGTAAAATTGTCAGCCTTGCCGCTCCCAGTCCCGCGACAAAGGTTGCCATATCTTCAAGAGTGTACGACAGGTGCAGACGGCACTCCCTTGCGTAATTGACGACAAACTTCACAAGATTGGGAAGGGAGGGAGCCGAAAAAAGATTTTCCCACCTTTTAGCAAGCTCGCTGTCGAATATTCCGATTTTAGAGTCCAGTTCGGTAAAGGCGGGGCAGGCGTCGAAGTCGGCTTCCGCCGCGGGAGTGTCGTTTGTAAAAGCGCGTCCGGCAAGAGGGAAGTTATTAGGTTTATTTTCCTCTGCAACGGTTTCGGCTTGGAGTTTTTCGGTGCTGAACTGACCTCTGACAAGCATAACAATCAACACAACGAAGCTTGCGATAAACATATAAATCGCTTTGCTCGTCACAGTGTATTTATAGTCGAGATTGGAAAGAACTGGCACTTCGTAATAATCCAGAATGCTGTGGATATTTTCTTCGTTGATTGCCTGTGCAATCTTGAAATATATTCCCGACAGCCCGAAAACAAGAACGAACAAAGCGTTTGCGATTGCGGTAACTTTTACCGCTTTGTCATAGTCTTTATTTTTTGTGAAGAAGCTTACAAGGGTGAATACGAACAGCGCGCCCGAGGTTAAAAGCACCGCAAACAACACAAATGCAAGGGTTTGTAACCCTTCGCCAAGTTCGCCGTAAGTGGTCAGAAGCTTGTAACCCGTCATTGCCACGTCGTCCTTAAAGTCTGCGAATTCGGTGTGAATTTCAATCATATTCAAAAACAGCGAAGTAAAGGTCGCGCAGGTCAGCAGGGCTATGTAAATTAAAGACTCGATTTTAAATTTTTTAGAGTTTTTATTTAATTCCTCTCCAAGCCTGTTTTCTATTCTTCCCTGTATTAGGGAAAAGACTAACAGTATCGCGAGCGAGCATAAAAGCGGTATAAAACTCAGCGTCTTTGCGCTGCCTTCGTTCAGATTTTCGATAAAGCTTATACAGTAGCCGAGAATGAAGTAGACCAAAAGATAAGCTACGTTGCTGTAAATATAAAGTTTTGACTTTTTGACGTATACCCTGTCCGACTTGAAAAGGAACTGTATGTTAGAAACAAACAGAATAAGGCTTGCGAAAAACGCAATGAAGAAAACCATGAAAGAGATGTACAGCGCGAGGGGGAACGACTCTTCCAAAAAGCTTACCGAAAGCGCCTGAATGAGTTTGTAAGACTGCGTTTCGCCCAATTCGTTTATCGTGGAGTAGAGGGGGATAAAGAACACAATCAGCGTAAGCACGGTTGTGAGAATCTGGCAGGCGAGCAAAATCAACTTATAGATAACCGAATTTTTGTCTTTAAGCACTGCGGTAGATTGCTCGGTAACTTCCTTGTGCAGTATACGTCTGACTACCGCATAGATAAGCTGCGCGGCAGAGAGGGCAATGCAGATAACAATGCACGCAACCGCGCCCGTTCTTAAAAACTTTAAGCCGACGTGCAAAAACAGCAGTACCAGATTTAGAACGATATTGTACGGTAACGAAACAAAAAAAGCCGTCTTATTGTTTTTGATGAAAACAAGCAAAATGCTCAACGCGGTCAGCGCGAGCCCTATAAAGAAAACGATTGTAAAAATCAAGCCGAAGTAATTAAATGAAATCAGCTCGTTTGTAAACGTGCCCGTACTCCAAAGCGATTTGCCGCCCCAGTCGGGCAATAGCTTTACGGAATAAACTATTATCCCGAAAAGAATAGTAAGACAGGACGCGGCGGTTAAAATTATCGCGTCGCAGTACTTGGAATTAAAAAACTTTTTCATATTGTTACCGCCTTAATATAACCTATTTTATTATACTTGATTTTAACGTAAAGTCAAATTTTTTCAAAAAATTATCGTTTGTAACAAAATTTTACAGCTTATGTAGCTATGTAAAAAAGATGTTGATTAATCAACTAAAATGTTTGACAACGAGCATTATAATGAATATACTGAAACTTGTTGACTAATCAACCAAAACGGTTGAAGCGGCAATTTTTTTAAAAGGAATTTCAATAATGATTAAAATTATAGTGGACTCGGCTTCCGACGTGGAAAAAAAAGAGGCGGATGAACTCGGAATTGCGCTCATTTCAATGAAAGTGCGTTTCGGCGACGCGGAATACTCAGACGGCGTAAATCTTACGCACAGGGATTTTTTTGAAAAACTGATAGAGAGCGCAGAGCTGCCGCAGACCAGCCAGATTAACGAGTTCGACTGGGAAGAGAGTTTCAAAACTCTCGCCTCGGACGGAAGCGACGTTATCGCAATTACCATTTCATCGAAGCTTTCGGGAACGTACTCGTGCGCGGTTAAGGCGGCAAAAAAATTCGGCGGAAGGGTGCGCGTTGTGGACAGTATCGAGGCGAGCTTAGGCGAAAGAATTTTGTTGCAGTACGCAATTAAGCTTGTCGGCGAAGGGAAGCTGACGGCGGATGAAATAGTAAACGAGCTGAATGACAAGAAAAACAAAATACAGCTTCTCGCCGTGCTGGACACGTTGAAGTATCTTAGAAAGGGCGGACGTATTTCTTCCGTTGCGGCGATTGCGGGTGAAATGCTTTCGATAAAGCCCGTTATTTCAGTCGTTAAAGGCGAAATCAAATTGCTTGGCAAGGCAATGGGCTCGAAGAAGAGCAACAACCTTTTAAACCAGCTTGTTTCAAAATGCGGCGGTATCGATTTCGATATGCCTTACGCGCTCGCTTACTCGGGACTTTCGGACGGGTATCTGCAAAAATATCTTAAAGACAGCGAGTATCTCTGGAAGGGCAACACAAATAGCGTGCCTGCATACGGTATCGGCAGTACAATCGGCACGCACATAGGACCCAATGCAATAGCGGTTGCATTCTTTTCAAAGTAAATTATGAAGATAGGAATACCTAGGGCGCTTTTATATTTTAAAAACGAAAAGTTCTGGACTACCTATTTCAACGAAATAGGAGTTGAATATATAATCAGCCCCGAAACGAACAAGGAAATATTGACCAAGGGCGAAAACTTAGCCATAGACGAAACCTGCCTGCCCACAAAGCTTTTGCTCGGGCACATAGACTGGCTTATCGGCAAGTGCGACTATATCTTTATTCCGAGGGTGGCATACCACCGCGGATATGAAATGTGTACAAAATTTTTGGCGCAGACCGATTTGGTAAACGGCACCTTCCGCGACAGAAAGATAAAGCTTCTGTTTTATAACGTAGACGATAAAAAAATTTACCGCGAGCGCAAAGCGGTTATGAAGATGGGTAAGTTTTTAAAAGTAAAGCGTTCCCAGAGGAAATACGCCTACATTATGGCAAAGCAGGCTCAGCAGTACTTTGAAATGTTCAGGGACCAGAATCAGGAAAGGATTCTGGAAGAGAGCAAAAAATCGAAAATTCTGCTCATCGCCCATTCCTACAACGTAGGCGACAAGTACGTCGGCGAGCCTGTTATCAATATGATAAAATCCCTCGGCTGCGAGCCGGTTATCGCCGAGTATCTCGATGAAATGAAGTGCATACGCGCCTCGCACGAGGTATCTAATAATATGCCGTGGGCTTACAACAGGCACCTTTTGGGCGCTATCGAACTTTTGAAAGACAAGGTAGACGGTATAATTCTTCTTACAACGTTCCCCTGCGGCACGGACAGTATGGTTAACGAATTTATTGTAAGAAAGTACAAGGACAAGCCCATTATGACGCTTACCGTTGATTCGCAGGACGGGTCTGCGGGCATGGAAACGCGTATAGAAAGCTTTGTGGACATTTTACAGTTAAGGAAGGAAAAACAATGACGCACAGAGAGGTGGTTGCGTGTTTTCCGCATTTGGCAAACTACGCATATGCTTTTAAATACATTTTTGAAAAAGGGTTTGAGGTAAAATACCTCATTCCACCGCCCATAAGTAAAAAAACGCTGGAAATAGGCAGTAAAATAAGTCCCGACTATGTTTGCTCGCCCTTCAAGTACTCAATGGGCTGTTATCTTGAAGCGCTCGATCTGGGTGCAAACTGCCTTATGCAGATTTACGGCGGATGCAGGCTGAATTATTACGGCGAACTCAATGCGACCATTTTACACGATATGGGCTACAAGTTCGAGTTTTTCGATATGGCGGCGGTGGACTGGAAGTCGCGCAAATCCATATTCGAAAATTTCAGAAAAATCAATCCCGAAATGTCAGTCGTAAAAATCGGGTTGGCTGTTCCCGTTACTTTCAAAATTATCCAGACCCTTGATAAATTCGAGGACTATATCCGCCATAACGTTGGCTTTGAAGTCAACGACGGTGAATTTGACAGAACGTACAAAGAGTTTTTGGGCAAGCTTGAAAATCTGTCGGGCAGGTCCGAACTGAAAAAACTCAGTAAAATTTATTGGAAAAAGCTCAATGCTATCAAGACGGACAAGCCCGCAAAAACAATCAAGGTGGGAATTGTCGGCGACTACTTTACCGTACAGGAACCCTTTTCAAATTACTTTATGGAAAAGGAGCTTGCCAAGTTCGGAATGGAAGTTTACCGCCAGATGAATCTGACCTGTACCGTAATTCACAACCAAAACAAAAAGAAGCGCAAAATTGCCAAAAAGTACGCAAAGTACAATCTCGGCGCAACGGCTAACTGCACCGTTGCCGAGGCGATTGAATTTGCCAAGGCGGGCTGTGCGGGAATTATTCAGGTAAAATCCTTCGGCTGTACGCCGGAGATTGACGCAATGCCTATTTTGCAGAACGTAAGCAGGGATTTCAATATTCCCATATTGCATTTCAGTTTCGACTCGCAGACCAGCGAAACGGGCGTGAAAACGCGGCTCGAAGCCTTTTACGATATGGTAGAGGCAAGGAACGGGAGGTAAAAAATGAAAGGTTATTTAGGCATAGATATAGGTTCTATTTCCACCAAAGGCGTGGTTATAGACGGTGACAACAATATTCTTGCAAAGGAATATCTTTGGACCGAGGGCGACCCTATGGGCGCGGTAAAAAGGCTTTTAAAGGCGCTTGAAAAGCAGTTGAAGGGCAAGGACGTAAAGGTGGTTGCAGTCGGCACCACGGGCAGCGCGAGAAAGTTAATCGGCGTTATGACCAACGCGAGCGTAGTTAAAAACGAAATAACCGCCCACGCGATAGGCACTACAACCATTCACCCCGAAGTAAACACCATTTTCGAAATCGGCGGTCAGGACTCGAAAATTATCATTATTGAAAACGGCTTCGTTGTAGACTACGCAATGAATACTTTGTGTGCGGCGGGCACGGGTTCGTTTTTATCCAGTCAGGCGCACAGACTTGGCGTTTCGGTAGAGGAATTCGGCGAGATTGCGCTGACCTCTAAAAAACCCACTAATATAGCCGCGCGCTGTACGGTCTTTGCTGAAAGCGACCTTGTTCACAAGGCGCAGATAGGTCACAAAAAAGAGGATATAATTGCGGGGCTTTGCAAGGCGGTCGTAACAAACTATCTCAACAATATCGGCAAGGGCAAAAAAATAAATCCGCCCATAGTATTTCAGGGCGGCGTAAGCAAAAACGTCGGCGTCAAAAAAGCGTTTGAAGAAGAGGTGGGAAGTGAAGTCGTCGTAGACGAAAACGGACACCTTATGGGCGCGTTCGGCGTTGCAGTGCTTGCAAAGCGGAGCGGCAAGGAAAAACCCTTCTCGTTCGATACCGCGGATATAGAGTTCAAAACCCGCGGGTTCGAGTGCGGCAAATGCGCAAACCACTGCGAGATTATCTGCGTGTACAAAGAGGACGAACTAATCGACTCATGGGGTAATAAGTGCGAAAACGGCGCAATCAAAACCAAAAACTGAAAATAAAAATAGCGCACTACTTCATTTACGAAATACAGTGCGCTATAATTTTTAAGTTCGGACGATAAATTGAAATTTATATGTCTAACCAAGTCGTTTTTAAGTCTTTGTAAACTCTGCATTTCTGCGCTGTAAATTTCAACACGCAATAATCGGGATCAGTTTTGCCTTTTTTATAAAACATAGTATCACCCATACGCCAAATCTCATCTTTAATGCTTTGGTCTTTCAATACTTGCATTGTCCCTACAAGCATAACGCCCGTGTAACTGAACCGTCCGCGTTTATAAAAATAAATGCACGCTTTTTCATTGGCATTGTATTGCGAAACTCTCATAGAAGAAGTATTGGTAGTAAAATAAAAATCGTTACCGTCAATTTTTCGCGGTGCAAGCATTGCTTTTGTGTTAGGAAAGCCGTTTTCATCAACCGACGAAATCATAGCGGTTTTTTGCTCTTTTATAAATTCAAAAACTTGTTCTTTTGTCATTAAAGTTATCTCCGTTAAATTACTGTTTATCGTAGTAACAGTATAGCAAAAATACAACAAAAAAGCAAGGAAAGCTGAATTATCTTTCCTTGCTTTTTATATCCACGTTTTATCTGTTTTCAGTTTAAATCCTCTATAATCAATTTAGCCTAATAATTTTGTTTTGTGCGCTTGCATACCAAAAAATGCGGTGCTATAATAAACGCAGAAAAAAATGAAAGGAGCGGATATGGATTACGTTATAAAGACGGAAAGTCTGACTAAAAAATTCGGCAATAAAATCGCAGTAAACTCCGTAAATCTGAATATCCTTCGCGGAGAAATATACGGTTTTATCGGCAAGAACGGCGCGGGCAAGACAACAACAATGAAGATGCTTCTCGGCACGTCTATGCCAACGAGCGGTAAAATCGAGCTTTTCGGAAGCGGCGAGCTTAATAAGCAGAGGGCGAAGATAGGCTCGCTTATAGAAGCGCCGGGGCTTTACAAAAGCTGTACCGCCTACGAAAATATGAAGAGATTTTCAATTTTGTTCGGGGTAAAGGAAGAAAAAATCAAGGAGCTTTTAGAATTCGTAGGGCTTGGGAACGTCGGCAACAAAAAGGTCAAGGCGTTCTCGCTCGGTATGAAGCAGAGGCTGGGTATCGCGGTCGCGCTTTTGGGCGAGCCCGAGCTTCTCGTTCTGGACGAGCCTATCAACGGACTCGACCCCGCGGGCATTAAGGAAATTAGAGATTTAATTCTTCAACTCAACAAGGAAAAGCAGATTACAGTCTTGGTTTCAAGCCATCTTTTGGACGAACTTTCAAAGGTGGTAACAAAATACGGGATAATCAATCAGGGCTATTTAGTTGAGGAAATCACGGCAGAAGAGCTTAATCACCGTTGCCGCAAGTATCTTTCAATCGGCGTCGACGATGCGCAAAAAGCGGTTACCGTTATACAAAAATTTTTGCCCAACGTGACGGTTGAAGCGGAGGAGGGCTTGGTTAAAGTTTTCTCCGAGCTTGAGGACAGAGCCGCGCTTTTAAGCAAACTTGTTAAATCGGGCTTGAACGTAAGCGACTATTTTTACAAGCAGGACGGCTTTGAAGATTACTTTATTAAGAGGTTGGGTGTTTGATTATGGGTAAGCTGTTTTTATTCGAAACGAGAAAACTTATAAAACAAAAAAGCATTTATATTTGCTTGGCTATAGCTGTGGCGCTGATTATTTTAACCGCTTTGGTTTTTGCGATGTCTGAAAAGTTAATCGAAGGCGGCGAAATTATTTTCGGTACAGCGTCATTCACGAAAGGCGCGTTAACCAACAGCTCGTTCTTTTTGCTTTTGGGTGTTATCGTTTCCCTGTTCTGCTGCGACGATTATTCCAACGGCACTATAAAGAATATTTACGCAAAGGGCTTTTCGCACACGCAGGTCTATTTTACAAAGTATTTATTTTCGCTTATTTTGAGCTTGGTGCTTGCGGCGGTTTGTATTCTTGTGTCTTATATTATCGGCGCTGCATTTGCAAGGCGGGACGATTGCGGCAATCTCGGCGCGGTTATGGTCTGCGAGCTGGTTACGGTAATCGGCTATCACGGAATTTTCTTCGCAGTTTCGATGATGCTTTGCAAGGTGGGCGGAAGTCTTGCCATAAACATCATTGCGCCCATAATTTTCGGCATAGTGCTGTCGCTTCTTACCGTGCTTTTACAGACTTCCGTTGAGAACACAAAAATCGATTTCGGATATATTTGGTTCGATTCGGTTTACAATGAACTCGGCTCTGCGACCGTCAAGGCAAAGGAATACGTCAGGGCGGTTTTAATGAGTTTAATTTACGCGGGCGGCTTTGTAACGCTTGGTTACTTTATCAACCGCCGCAAAGAGGTGTAGATTTAAAAATGTATAAGCCGTCGGGCGCGCTATCGTGCCCGATGGCTTTATGATTGCGGTAATACGGAAAAACAATTCTATTGTCTATTTCTAATGTTGTCTGCCATGGAAGTGTTTCAGTATAAATAAAGCCAAACTGAGTGCTTTGTGAAATATTCGAATCAGACTGAGATTAGTGAAACACTTGGTACGTAAATTGAATTATTAATTGACAACAAATTAAAACTTTGTTAAAATCATAACAATAATACAAAGGAGATAATGAATGAAAACCTTAAAGAAAACATATAGTGTTTTTAAGTGGATTATTTTAGGTATAGCGATAGCGAATTTATTATCGTATTTTATGCCGACTTTTGAAAGTATTTACCGTGATGGTGAACCGGAATTAGTTTATTTGTATGGAAGTGGTTCGTCATATATAGCGGTTAGCTTTACAAATCTAATCATACCTATTATAGCAATAGTTTTTTTATTTGCGAAGTTTAAGAACAGCAAACTTTTTTTCTTTGGATTTAGTGCTACGTATATATTTAACAGTATTTTTATAATATTGAGTTTATCAAAAGCTATATCAAATAATAGTAGCGATTATTACGAATATAATTTTAAGTACGGTTACTATATTTATATTGTGACAATAGCTTTGTTGGCTATTGCTGTCA